>JBFMAG010000086.1 GCA_040755895.1 Actinomycetota bacterium
GCACCATTGGTGATTTAATGTTATGAATTGAGAGTCAAATTTGGGAGGGAAAATGTCATTCTTCACCCTCATCTTCAAGAATCTTTTACGGCGTAAGATCAGAACTTTCCTCACCGTCTTGGGAATTAGCATTGGAATTGCCACAATCATCGCCTTGGGTTCCGTCGGAGAGGGACTAAAGGAGAGCATGGGCAAAATCTTAAGAGTGGGAGGAGGTGATTTCATCATCGCTCAATCGGGCACGGCGGATCTTGCCTTGAGCACCGTCTCTGAATCCCGAGTTGATGACATACGGAAAATTGAGGGAATGGATAAGGTGGAAGGCGTGTACATAGGGGTTGCAAAGCTTGAGGAGATTCCCTTCTTTCTCACGCTGGGTGTCAGGAAAGAAGTTCTTGAGATAGGTGATATAAAAATAGTTGAGGGCAGGATTTTCAAGAGGACGAGTCAAAATGAGGTTATGTTGGGGAAAGTGGCTGCAAAAAATCTTAAAAAGAAAGTCGGCGATGAAATTAATTTAGCTGGAAGGAAATTTAAAATCGTGGGTATCTACGAGTCTGGGGAGATATTTCAAGATGGGGGCTCCTTTTTCCCTTTGAAGGTCATACAAAGGCTTCAGAAGAAAGAGGGTAAAATCTCGATGATTTTAGTTAAAGTCAAAAGGGGAGTGAGCATAGAGAAAATCGCTCAGAAGGTTGAGCGCGATTATCCCGATGAATTGGTCACCGTGAAATCCCTTGAGGAGATAGGAAAGGTCGATCAAGGGACGGCAACCGTGGATGGTGCCGTGTGGGTGATTTCGCTTTTGGCCATCTTGGTCGGTGGGATTGGGGTAATGAACACCATGATTATGTCCGTCTTTGAGAGAACTCGGGAGATCGGCGTTTTACGAGCGTTGGGTTGGAAACGCTGGCGCATTTTAACCATGATTTTGGGAGAATCTTTCCTGGTGGGTGTCCTTGGAGCTTTACTCGGCATTGCTTTTGGACTCATCGCCGTAAAACTCATCCTCTTGAGTCCCGTCATCAAAGGATTCATAGAGCCCTTTTATCCCTTAAATCTATTTGTGAAGGCTTTGGCAGTTGCGATATTGGTTGGACTTTTCGGCGGCTTTTATCCGGCTTACAGAGCCTCTAAACTATCACCCGTAGAGGCGTTGAGATATGAATAAGTTTAGTTCAAGGTTGAAGGTTGAGGAGTCATGGGTTAAGTTTACCGACTCTCCACTAACAAACTTCTAACTAGAAGGAGGCATGGGGATGGACAGAACGATCATAAGAACTAGAAATTTGGTGAAAACCTTTGAGGGCGGAAAGGTGAAAGCTTTGGATGGAGTGAATTTGGAAGTCCCAGAAGGCGAGTTCGTCTCCATCATGGGTCCCTCTGGCTCGGGCAAATCAACACTTTTAAATATGATTGGGGCACTCGATCATCCAACGGAGGGGAAAGTAATCGTCGACGATGTGGACCTCTCAAAGGTCAAAAATCTCGATGAATTCAGAGCGAAAAAGGTCGGCTTTATCTTTCAACTTCACAATCTAATTCCAACTCTTACCGCCCTTGAGAACGTTGAGATTCCCATGTTTGAATTGGGATTATCCAAAAGAGAGAGGAGAGAGCGGGCCAAAAAATTGCTCGAATTGGTGGGTTTGGGAGAGCGCCTGAATTATGTGCCCACCAAACTTTCCGGAGGAGAAAGGCAGCGGGTGGCAATCGCCAGGGCATTAGCAAATAATCCAAAGATAATCCTCGCTGACGAGCTCACGGGAAATCTCGATTCTGCCAGTAGTGATGAAATTCTTCACTTACTTCTCGACCTCAATCAACGAGGACAAACGATTGTTTTAGTCACTCACGACCAAGAGATGGCCGAACACGCGAATGTCGTCTATCATTTGAAGGACGGCAAAATCCTCGAAACCCTACATGATTCATGATGCATGATGATTCAGGATGCACGTTAAAACATTTTTATCTTATATCCTGAATTCTGTATCCCTAATCTGATCTTCTATTGCGGGGGATGTCCTAGGGGGATGATGTACAAAGGCTCATGATTTCGAGGTAGGGAGAGCACCTTCTGTACTTGATCATCGTGAAAAGCCCCGATGGGGGTACCACCTAGCCCCATGGCTACAGCCTCCAAGAGGATGTTTTGAGCGGCATGCCCCGCTTCCATGTGGACGTATCTTGTGGCTCGTTCGCCATACTTCGCTGCCGTTCTGCTGTAAACTGCGGTGATGACTATATTTATCGGCGCTTCTGCTATCGGAGATTGACCGAGAGCTGCATCAGCGAGTTCGGAATGTCGATCGCCCTTCTTGATCTTTTTAAGGGTGTGCTTTTCTAATCCATAGTGATAAACGCCATCTTTCGAAACCACGTAAAGCTCCAAGGGTTGTAATGCGCCCGCCGATGGAGCGGTTCTTGTGGCACCAGTGATGGCATCGAGCGCCCTTCCTTGAGCGGCCCAGAGCAATTGGGAGATTTGTTTGAGGGTTAAGTCTTGTTCGGTGAAACTTCGTTTACACTCGCGAGACCCCAATGCCTTTTCGAGTGACATTTCCCCATTTCTCTTGGGTTCGGGTAGCTTAACCACGGCATCTTCTAGAGCAATCCTCTTGCTGATCCTTCGCTCTGTTATCTTTTCTTCGGGCTTTGCTCTGCAACTGCAACAGAATAAGCAAATTAGCAATATTGCAATCCACATCTGATGCTTCTGTCTCATTTGACTCTTTCACCACCTTCATTTCTCTTTAGACAATATTGACAATAAAACAAAATAATTTGCTTCGCTACTCGTATCTGAGAGTTTCTTAAGAATTTTTTACGGATAAAAGGGAAGTCAAAGATTTAAATCCTGCAGTTGAAATTGTAGTATAATACTTAGGGTTAGGCTTTTGGTGAGGTCAGAAGTTCAAAATGGAGGACATTACCAAGTTAAGAAAGAGAGCCGAGGAACTTCGAGATTTAATCAATTATCATAATTATCGCTACTATGTGCTGGATTCCCCCGAGATCTCCGATGCAGAGTATGATGAGCTCATGAGGGAACTCATCGCCATAGAAGAGGCTCATCCGGAATTGATCACCCCAGATTCGCCAAGCCAGCGGGTGGGGGCACCTCCCGCTGAAGGATTCCTTCCCGTTCGTCATCGAACCAAGATGCTCAGCCTGGCTGATGCTTTCTCTTTCGACGAACTCACCGCGTTCTTTAATCGAATTGCAAGAGAATTGCCGGGTGAGAACATTGAATTCGTTTGCGAATTGAAGGTCGATGGAACGGCAATCGCTCTAACTTATGAAAATGGTTTCTTAACCTGTGGTGCGACGCGGGGAGATGGCGAAGTGGGTGAAGATATCACTCCCAACTTAAAGACAATTCGCTCCATCCCCCTGCGTTTGAGGTTAGATTCTCCGCCAGCCCTTCTTGAAGTCCGAGGCGAAGCATATCTTTCTAAGGAGCAATTTGAGGAGCTAAATAAAGAGCGGGGGGAGCAAGGACTTTCCCTCTTTGCCAATCCTCGAAACGCCGCCGCCGGTTCCTTAAGGCAGCTGGATCCGGGCATCACCGCCAAACGTGCTCTCGATTCCACACTATATTCGATTGGACACGCCACGGGTGTATCCTTTGAAACCCACTGGGATGTACTACAATTTCTAAAAGAGGCTGGATTTAAGGTGAGCAAATATTCGCGAAAGGTAGAAGGTCCCGATGAGGTTTTCGATTTCTGTTCGGATTGGCAGAAAAAAAGAGATTCACTTCCTTACGAGATAGATGGGGTAGTAATCAAGGTTAATTCCCTTGATCAACGGGCAAGACTTGGAGCTACTTCCAAATCTCCACGGTGGGCAGTCGCCTATAAGTTCCCGGCGGAGCAGAGGACCACTAAGGTACTCGATATAACCGTCAATGTGGGGCGAACGGGAGCCATTACCCCCGTGGCCATCTTGGAGCCGGTGAGGGTGGCTGGTTCGACGGTTAGTCGGGCTACCCTTCACAATGAGGATGAAATGAGGCGAAGGGATGTCCGCATCGGCGATACTGTCATCGTTCAGAAGGCAGGGGATGTCATCCCCGAGGTCGTCGCACCAATTGTGAGCAAAAGGGTGGGTGAAGAAAGGTTATATCAGATGCCCACCCATTGCCCGGTATGTGGGGCAGAGGTAATTCGACCCTCCGGCGAGGCCGTTGCCAGATGCACCGGAATCGCCTGTCCAGCGCAGCTCTTTGAACACATCCTCCATTGGGCGAGCAGGGGTGCCATGGATATCGACGGACTCGGTCCCGCGGTTGTCACGCAACTCCTCGAAAAGAACTTAATCGAAGATGTAGCCGATCTTTATTATTTGACCAAAGAAGACTTGTTGGAGGTGGAGCATTTTGCTGATAAGGCGGCGGAGAATCTCCTCAATGCGATTCAGAGGTCAAAATCGAGACCTCTTTCCAGACTTTTATTTGGGTTGGGAATCAGACATGTGGGGGCGCACATGGCTGAAGTCCTGGCAAAATACTTTCCCTCGATTGACGAGCTCAAGAGATCAAGTTACGAGGAGCTATTGGAGATAACCGAGATAGGACCAAAAATCGCCGAAAGCGTGGTTAGCTTCTTTAAGCAAGAGAGAAACCTCAAGGTTCTTGACAAGCTAAAGAAGGCTGGGTTAAAAATGGAAGAAGTTGTAAGGGTTGAGATACCTCAGAAACTCGAGGGTTTAAGTTTTGTACTCACAGGAGTTCTCACTGCATTCACCAGGGAGCAAGCTGAAGAAAAAATTAAGGAGCTCGGCGGTCGGGTCTCTTCCAGTGTGAGCAAGAAAACCGACTACGTGGTAGCAGGAGAGAATCCGGGCAGCAAATTCAATAAGGCTAGGGAATTAGGTGTAAAGATACTTACAGAAGAGGAGTTTGTGAGGCTGTTAGAATAACTACCCTCATCCCCAAATTTTTATCTTTTTGGTCATCTTACTCATCCTCTCACCTTACATCTTAATCGGTGGGCTTTACCCAACAAGCAATTCCCTCATAATTATAACCCATACTCGTGGCAAAGATTACCTCGTTCCAATTTGTGGTGTAGAAATGATCCCGCCCATTATGTAGACGATAGAGGGGATATGAGATTATATACCTTTTAGACGATGAGGAACATTAAATGTTCCATTTTAGAAAGGAGAAGGTTAGGGGAAATAAGTTTTCATTTTGCGTTTCCACTTCTCCATCCAAATTTCCTCAAACTTTTTAATTTCTTTTTCTACCTCGGCTTCAAATTTGCTTAAACTCATGCTCATTCCCGGAAAATCCTCGTGAAAAACCCTATCTCTCTTGATGTAATACTTTTGTAAAATTGTGGACTCATTCCATAAAGGAAGAAAAAGAATGACCTTATCGCCCACCTTTAGGGGAGAAATTCCATGTTCTATTATCTCAACTTTGCTATCGATTTTTTTCTCAGACCCAACTTCCCTGACAACTACCTCATCTTTTTCCCAATTTAAGGGCTTTTTAAGATATTTATCCACCTTGACCACCTTACCAATGGAGACCCATTTACAACTGTATTCTTCATCTTCAGCTTCCTCTCCAGGAGGAGGTCCAATCTCCACTGGAGGCAAAACTCTTGTGACTGTTCCTTCAAAGATGATGGAGGAGGATTCCACAAGGGAGGAAAGTCCTCTTAACATATCCTCAGGAGACATTTTTCCGATTTTTGAGGGAGGTACCTCTTCGGCGAATTTATACTTTTCTACCTCGGCCTCGAGCTCGTGAAGCTCTTGCTCAATTCGGGGACATCCTTGTTAACGGCTCTATCTTCCTCGATGTAAAACTTTCCGGAGGGACCCGCCAAAATTTGATACCTATTCTTTACAGGTTCCCACGCACTTTGATACCGCTTTGGAACAGTCTTTTCCAGGTCCCTTAGGAAGAGAATGACTTCGTCACCCACTCTTAGGGGGGTATAACCCACAATTGCCGAAGTTGTATTGCCAATCTTTCCTCCTTGCTCTCTGACGATGATCTCATCTTTCCCCAAAGGGTTCTTGAGATACTTATCCACCTTGATCACTTTATCTGTGCAGATAAAGGTCTCCGATTCAAGCTCTTTCTTGAGCCTCTCGGCATCGGCTTTGGTCTTAGCTCTGTAGTTGTAATGGGGAACTCTTCCTCCCGACTTTTGTATTTCCTCAGCCCTTTCAGCCTCCTCGCCAACCAAAATTCCAATGAAGTCTGTCTCTCCTCTCCTCTTCGCTTCTTCAATCTCATTTTCCCCGATATAAATCGGTTGTACAATTGACGGAAGTTCTACACTGGGCAAAATTTTTACCACTTTGCCCTTGACGATAACGTCAGATTCTTTGGCGAGATTTGGGATGTCCTTTAGCTCCCATAGTGGTTGAATTTCTATTTTCTTTGGTAATTTAGAAATTTCCGGGGGGACGTCTTCTCAGAAAGCATTTTGGGGATAGTAATGCTGGCTACAATTAGAACAACTATTATAGGAATCGCTAGAATCAGGACTTTTATCCTTTTAGTCAACTTACTTCACTCCTTTTCCCATCTCACCTTGCGTGCAGCATAATAGTTTACAAAAACATCATTTGTAGAATCGGGGTCATAATGAATATACATTCCACATATAGGACTCGTCCACTGATAGAGTGGAAAGAGATTCCAAGCCATTCGGGCGTAATACACCGCTTGTCTCCATGAATAGGAGAGCTCGTCGTAATCCAAACCTGCACGCATAATCCTCCCATCTGTACCCCGTAAACGTATATGCAAAAACATTGGTGTACAAAGAGGAAGGAAAAAGATGAGCAAAAGAATAAATGTGAGGCATCTTACAAGATAGCTTTTTCATCGCCCCTCCTTTTTCACGTCTATATCTTAACCGACCCCTTTTTTTGCAATGGATTTCACCATGTTCTTTGGAGTTCCTAGTCAAAAGGAGAAAATTGTCAAAAAATGAGCCAAGACTTGAAAAGTGCTCTTTAAACCAGCTATCATCGGTTGAAAGAATATATCGAAATAAAAGAAAGAGGAGTTCGTGAGGTTGTTAAGTGAATAATCGAGAGGTTCCCTGGACGCTAAAGGATGTCAGCAAAGGTCTGTTCATCTTAATACTTTTAATTCTGCTGAATTTCTCCCTTCAGACCCTTTCCATCAAAATTCCCTTTGCCTCTCCCTTAGTCCGGACACTTCAAATGCTCTTAATTTATGGATTTTTAGTCTCAGTAGCTTGGTATTATGGGGTTAGAGCTTACCGTGGAAGATTAAGAGATCTCGGCTTTTCTTCCTTTAATCTTTGGCTCGGCTTGAAATTGGGATTCCTTTGGTTGATCTTAGTTAGAACTTTAGCGGCGTTGTATGCTATCATTGCTATTGTTGTATTCAAATTCAAGCCTTCACCGGAGCTGATTACGGGAATACCCCGTTTTTTCGGACGGAGTTATCTTGGATTGATACTCGCTCTTTCGATAGCTGCTGTGGTAGCCCCCATTGCCGAAGAGGTTTTTTTCAGAGGCTTTATCTATTCCGCACTTCGGAAGAGCATCGGGATCACGGGAGGCGTTATCATCAGTGCTTTAATCTTTGCCCTTTTTCACGCCCAATCATGGCTTTTGGTTCCAGTGACCATAATCGGAGTGGTCCTGGCTTATTTGTATGAGAAGACGGGATCCCTGGGACCCCCCATAATTCTACATGCGTTAAATAATCTCATTTCCGTGGTTTTGATATACTCTATTTATGGTTGAAGGTTCAAGGTTGTTTACACACATTGGGAAACACTTATATTGTTTGGGGCATCCTTCCCAGTGCTAGCCCCTGCCCACCGGCAGGCAGGGGCTGCGAGCCCATAAAGTTCATAGCTCGGAATGATTTATTTTTTACTGTGAACCGTGAATGGTGAACCACGTGAGAGTGTACCAATATCTGCGATTAATACATCTAGGTTCCAGGTTGAAGCACAAAAGGAGAGGGAGAAATGGCGATTAGTAAAAAAGAGGTAGAGCATGTTGCCTGGTTGGCTAGGCTTTTTCTCACCGAGGAGGAGAAGGAGAGATTCACCAAACAGCTCAGCGAAATATTGGATCATGCCGGCAAGATTGCCCGATTGGATACTTCTAAGGTGCCTCCTACATCCCACGTTCTGCCTTTGAAGAATGTATTTCGCGATGATAAAACACGCTTCTCTCTTCCTCGAGAAGAGGCGCTTTCCAATGCACCCAAAAAGGAACAAGGTGCATTTGTAGTCCCCAAAATCATCTAATCCATAGTTAGGAAGTGAGGGAGTGAAGAAGTGAGGAAGTGAAAGTTTTAAACTTGAATCGCTTCCCCACTTGAATCACTAAAAAGGGTTCAATGGAACTATACAAATTGACGGCTCACGAACTTCATAGGATGCTCAAAGAGCGCAAGATAAGCGCGGTCGAGCTCTGCCGGAGCGTGTTTTCTCGCATAGGGCAGGTCGAGGACAAAATTAAAGCCTATGTTACCCTGACTGAGGAGCGAGCGTTGACAAAGGCTCGCGAAGTCGATGAGAAAATAAGGGCTGGGGAGCAGCTATCACCTCTTGCTGGCATTCCCGTCGCCATAAAGGATAATATGTGCACGAAGGGGCTACTCACCACCTGCGCTTCGAAGATTCTCCAAAACTATATTCCCATTTATACCGCCACGGCTGTTGAAAGACTCTTCGCTCAGGACGTCGTGCTCACGGGCAAGACGAACATGGATGAGTTCGCCATGGGTTCTTCCACGGAGAACTCCGCCTTTTTCGTTACCCGTAATCCATGGGACTTGGAGACCGTTCCGGGTGGTTCCAGCGGAGGGTCCGCAGCTGCAGTGGCTGCCGGTGAAGCCATTTTATCCCTTGGATCCGATACGGGAGGATCGATACGTCAACCTGCTGCTCTCTGTGGAGTGGTGGGACTCAAGCCCACCTATGGTCTGGTATCCAGGTATGGGTTGGTGGCTTTTGCCTCTTCTCTCGATCAAATCGGTCCTATAACCAAGGATGTAATGGATTGTGCCCTTCTTTTGAACTATATCGTCGAGCACGATCCCCTTGATTCCACATCATTAAAGGTCGAGATGCTCGATTATACGAAGGCTTTGGTAAACGACGTTAAGGGTTTGAAGATAGGAGTACCAGTGGAGTTGATGGGTGAGGGAATCCAAACTGGGGTAAGAGAGGCCATGGAGAATGCCATTGAGCTTCTGGAAAGTTTGGGTGCTCGTTGTCAGGAGGTTTCTCTTCCTCATCTCGATTATGCACTCTCTGCTTATTATATCATCGCTCCCGCTGAGGCGAGCTCCAATTTGTCTCGATTTGATGGAGTGAGGTATGGATATAGAACTCCTCAAAAAGTGGAGGACATTATGGAGATGTATTTCCGGACGCGAGCTGAGGGCTTTGGCAATGAGGTCAAGCGCCGCATAATGCTTGGGACTTACGCCCTTTCCGCGGGTTACTATGAAGCTTACTATGGTCGAGCTCAGAAGATCCGCACCTTGATAGTCAACGATTTCAACAAAGCCTTCGAAAAGTTCGATGTTTTAATCTCGCCCACTTCGCCCACGGTGGCTTTCAAAATAGGCGAAAAATATGAGGATCCATTACGCATGTATATGTCCGATATTTGCACAATTCCAGTGAACTTGGCTGGTATTCCCGCCATTTCCATCCCCTGCGGAGTAGCGGATGGTTTACCCATCGGTCTTCAAATAATGGGCAAGCCCTTGGATGAGGAAACAATCTTGAGGGTCGCCTATACTTTTGAGCAAAATTTTGGATTCAAGGAAGAACCGAATTTATAGCAATGTGCATGGGTCATAATTTTAAAATTTACTGTTTAACATAGGATTATCCAAAAATGGAGCCACCCCTTTAAAATCCAGTAATTATGACCACTTATAAGCAATGCAAAAATTTTAACATCA
>JBFMAG010000087.1 GCA_040755895.1 Actinomycetota bacterium
TTCATTTATGTTTTGAACTTTGGATTCCTTCGACTTTGCTCAGGAGATGTTTGCTCATTTAATATTGCTTAAATTTGGTGCTTTGTGCTTAGAATTTGAAACATTCCTTGTGCTTAAGGACAATGTTTTGGCAAAAGAGCTTCTGCCCCAGGCGATTTATGTCTAGCCTATAATTATTGATTGAAGGGGTTAGGCAAAGGAGAGGATTTTCCTCGTCTTTGCAGGATATTTGTTAACGCCCTTACGACTTTGGGGTCGAATCGGAAGCCTTGTTGTTTCTTTATCCTTGTCACGGCTTGATTTGGGGTGAGGCGTTTTTCCGGCTTTTCTGCGTGGGTGAGCTCGTCGTAATAGCTAGCAACGTTGATAATTCGAGCCTCTATCGGGTGATCCGCTTCCGATCTCCTTTCTCCATCAAAAGCCCGATGATGCTTTCGGACGATGTTTGAAGCATCCCTCAAGAATTCGACCTGCTCAAGGATTTCGGCGCCCACGACAGCATGTGGAGGCTCGCCATCCTGCGAGGTCGTCTCCAGTACCGAATCTAACGAATCCTCATCCACCCCTATCTTTCCAAGATCATGGAGTAAGGCGGCATATCCAACCAACTCGAGCTTCCTACCATGGATACCCATTTCCCGCGCGATATTAATTGCATAACTAGCTACCCTTTGTGCATGACCACAATTTTGAGGATCCTGCGTCTCGGCTGCGCTAGCGAGAGCCCTTATCGTATTATAATAAGCTCTCCGTATATCCAGATATAATTTGAAAGAGTGTCTTGTCACCAACAGGGGGATGAAGAATAGAGGAGCAATCCAATAATGAATCTCCCAGAACAGCAAAGCCATGAGTATTCCAACGGAGAATAGAGCGGCGTAAATTGGTCCAAGGAGCCTTGTGCCACCAATGAAAGCTGAAAGGAAAAAGGTTCTCCTCTTCAGAGAATGCAGTAATTGATCTAAACCAACATCGATGAGGAAATAGCTGACACAGAGAGCGATCAGGGGTAGAAAATCTCTGAATAAACCGAGTTCACCTGGGGCTGCTTGGTATGGACGCCCTCGATTTAGATAGAAAAGGAGATAGAAAATGGTGCCAGAAAGGCAAATTGTTATTGAGATCTCGGCGATTGGAAAGAGAACCCCTCCCATCTCCACCATCTTCCGCCTTACTAGAGCGGTGATGACGATCCCAACAACGGCTGCAACGAGGATGTTTGGAAGAGGCAATAGAAGCAACGCAGCTAGGATGATAGCGGGGCTTACCGAAATGGATCCCCCTTGGGGCAATGTGATATCAAAGAATTCGGCCATGCAAACTAAGGCAGCAAAGAAGATGAATTGAAGGATATCGGAATGTTCAAAAGAGATATCCCTCATGAAATAGGAAAATAACCCGCAACCAACCAGAATGATGAAGATTCTTACGATTAATCCTCTAGATCTTATATCCGACAAGGTTCATCTGCCCTTTCCTTTTTTCACCCTCTCGATAGTTAGCATTCAAACCCAAATCTATCATCAATGCTTTCACCAAAATCTTATCCCATTGAGATCCACTGTATGTGGTGAGTTCTTTTACGACTGTTTCTTGGTCCAGAGCTGGACGATAAGGACGAACCGATGTCATGGCGTCATAGCTGTCGGCAACGGCTAAAATTCGAGCCATGAGGGGGATCATCTCCCCCTTAATACCATCGACATAACCGGAACCATCCACCCGCTCGTGATGATGAAAAATGGCGGGCACAACCTCCTTTAAGAATTCTATCTCTCTAATTATGGCCGCGCCTATCTCCGGGTGTTCTTCGACTTTTCTATATTCGGCGGGGGTAAGCTTCCCAGGTTTACTAAGAATTTTTCGAGTGATTCCTATCTTTCCCACATCATGGAGGAGGGCTGCGTACTTAAGCGTTTCGATTTTCTCCTCGGGCAGATGTAACTGCCTTGCGATCTTCTCCGCATATTCCGCGACCCGTTCCGCATGCCCCCTGGTATATGGATCCTTGGCTTCAACTGCAGCGACCAGGGATTTCACTGTGCCCATGTAAGCTCCACGCAATTCCATATAAACCTGGAAGGTCTGCCTGGCGATGAGGAAGGGCGCTACGAGTAAGATGATTCCCACTGGTCCAGTTTTGACATAGATTTGGGCCAGAATGATTCCCAACGGTGCGAGTGCAAAATAATTGGGAATGGCCCATTTGCAGTCAAAAAGCCAAATATTGACGGGAGAAACATCCTCCAAAAATCCGATTCCCATCGATACCAAAGAGCTATTAACGAGAAAGTAAGCGGTTGCACATAGGGTAAAAGGTATAAGAATCCAAGGAAAATCAGAATAGCT
>JBFMAG010000088.1 GCA_040755895.1 Actinomycetota bacterium
AAATAAATATGCGGATATGATCTGCTTTGCTATGGGTGCGGCGACTCGACCGCCGGTCGCCTCACTGCCTAAATTCCCTCCATTTTCAACTATCACGGCTACGGCGATCTGTGGATCATCGGTCGGGGCGAAGCAAACGAACCAGGCATGAGGGGCCCCGTTCGCCACCTGTGCTGTCCCCGTTTTACCCGCCACGGAGATGCCCTTAAGTCCGGCTCCCCTTCCCGTACCCGATTCCACGACCCGCTTCATGAGCTCGGTCAAGGTCGATGCAGTCTTTGGTGATATCGGTCGAAGCCACTCTTCGCTACGGTAATGCTTCAAAATCTTCCCACTGTAATCCCTGATCTCTTTGAGGACATATGGTCTCATGATCACACCTTGGTTGGCGATGCCCCCGGTCACCAAGGTCATCTGAAGCGGAGTCAGGCGGACATCCTTCTGACCTATGGCGCTCATCGCCGTCCCCGGTGGGTCAATTTCGGCGGGCTGGGAGATTTTGCTTTCCACCACCGGCAATTCGAAGGGAACCTTGAGGTTTATCCCAAATCTTTCGGCGTAATTCACCAGCTTCTTTGCTCCCAGCTTCAAGCCGATCTGCCCGAAGGTATTATTACAGGATAATTCGAGTGCGTGGGCGAAGTCGATCTTCCCATGAGATTTCCCACCAAAGTCGCGCAGGGTGTGTCTAGTCAGGGGAAGCTTGAGTCTACCCGTGCAGGCAAACTGGGTTGATGGTTCGACCAGTCCTGTTTCAAGAGCCGCGGAGGCGGTGACGAGTTTAAAAGCCGAACCTGGGGGATACCACTCCTGCAGAGCTCGATTGAGGAGGGGCTTTGCCTCGTCTTGAATGAGTTCGTTCCAGGCTTGGGTTTCCCTCTCAATATTTAGACTGACCAGGGGGTTTGGATCGTATGAGGGATTTGAGACCATTGCCAGGATCTCACCTGTTTTTGGATTTAAGACGACTACCGCTCCCCTTTGGCTACCCATGGCTTTGGCAGCCACCTTCTGAAGGCGAGAATCGATGGTCAAGATCAGCGTATGTCCCGCTTTTTCTTCTCCCACAAGGTAGCTCAGATAATCCTGGAAGGAGGAAATTTCTCTCTTACCCAAGAGATGGTCGTTGAAGGCTGCCTCCAAACCGCTCCTTCCGTAACGCAGGCTGTAATACCCGGTTAACGGGGCGAAGATTTTCCCCTGGGGATAGATGCGCTGATATCTCCGATTCGCGACCTTTTTGCTCTCCGCCAGGACTTGACCATCTGAGCTCAAAATTGCTCCCCTGGCTATGGCCAACTCTCTTTCCATCCCCCTGATGTTTCTGGGATGGGAGGCTATCCTCTGAGCCGCAAAGACCTGGAGATAGGTGAGGTTCATACATAGAACTATGAAAGCCAATGAGAAAAGCAAGATGAGGTGGCGAATGTATTTATTCATATCTCTTCCCTCGACTGGATTCGTTGGAGATGGAGAGGAGCAGTCCCACCAAGATGAAGTTTGAGAGGATGGAGCTCCCCCCGTAGCTCACGAAGGGAAGGGTAACCCCCGTTAGGGGGATGAGTCTCGTTACCCCTCCGATGATCATGAGGGTCTGAAGGGCAAGAACCAGTGTTAATCCCGCCGCCAAGAGTTTACCGAATTCATCCTCACAGGTTAAAGCGATCTTAAATCCTCTGTGGATGAACAGGAGGTAAGCCAGGATAATCCCGAATCCCCCTGCAAGTCCCAACTCCTCACAGAGGGCGGAGAAGATAAAATCGGTGTGGACTGCGGGGATGCGGGTGGGATAACCCAATCCCAATCCAGAGCCGAAG
Organism: Actinomycetota bacterium; assembly: GCA_040755895.1. Lineage (NCBI taxonomy): Bacteria > Bacillati > Actinomycetota > Actinomycetota bacterium. Next base: position 1,818 of record JBFMAG010000088.1, read on the forward strand.
ACTCCACCACTGGCGATGGCGAAGAGAGACTGGACTATCTGGTAACCCTTTCCCCCGACATCTTTCCAGGGATTGAGCCATATATCTATCCTTGTCTGTACGTGGCCGAAGAGGTAGTAACAGCTCGTTGCACCAAACATGAATAGCAGTATGCCCACGACCACATAAGCTTTTCTTCCCGTGGCCACATAAAGCATGCCCAAAAATAGTCCAAAGAATAGAAGGGATGAGCCCAAATCCTTCTCAAAGACCAAGATACTCAAGGAGATTATCCACATGATGAGCAGAGGACCGAAATGTCTGAATCCGGGCACATCCATTCGAAGAAATCGACGGACGCCCGTCGAGAGTAGTTCTCTTTTCTCCTCGAGATAAGCCGCAAAGAAGACGACCAAAAGTATCTTGGCTATTTCTGAAGGTTGGAAGGATAGGGAACCAAATTTAAGCCATAATCTGGCTCCATATCTCTCATATCCGAAGAAGATTGGGGAGAGGAGCAACATTAGCCCCAACAGAGCGCAGGAGTACTTGTAATTTTCGAGCATTTTATAATCTTTGAGGAGCATGAGGAGGCTGATTAAGACGAATGCGGAAAGCAAAACCCACAGGCATTGGAAGCCCGCAAGTCCAGGCTTTAATCTATAAATCATGGTCACTCCGGTGAAGGTCAACAGTGCCATGATGGGAATGAGGGTGGGATCGGCAAAGGGCACCAATTTCCTTGTGGAGAGGTGGATGGCGATGAAGATGAAAGCTAGAGCACCGGCGAATGTGAACGCATCTCGAGGGGCGGCTCCGCAAGAGACGAGAACCGAGGTGAAACCCGCGAGTACCAGGAGAAAGGTTAGGAGGAGTGCGCCTATTTCTTGATTTCTTCTCTGTGCGAGGTGCATAACTCCTCCCTTTCGAGTACCGGTTTTAGCTTGAATGTTTGGCAAACTCCGCATTCGGAGCATGGACCTGTTCGGCAATCCTCGGTTGGAGTTTGACTCAAGGCCCTTTGGTATTCATTCCATAGGTATTCCTTGTTCACCCCGGAATTTATGTGATCCCAGGGGAAGACCTCATCACGGGAGCGCTCTCTATAGGCGTAAAAATCGAGGGAGACACCACTCTCTTCAAAGGCTTTTAGCCATTTATCGAAGTTGAATTGCTCGGTCCAGGCATCAAATCTGCAGCCTATCTTAAAAGCCCTTTCGATGACCTTGGATAATCTTCTATCACCTCTGGCCAAAGCGGCCTCCAGAACACTCAATTTGGGATCCTGCCATTTCAGGGAGATGTATCTGCTTTGGAGGTTTTTCCTTAAGAATTCGATCTTTTTCTCGAGTTCGGGGAGGGGATTCTGGGCAACCCATTGAAAGGGCGTGTGCGATTTTGGAACGAAGGAGGCTACGCTCAAGGTAACTCTAACTTTATTCCATTCCCTTTTGGGAGCGACAGAGAGCCCGATGTCCACTATCTTATGGGCGAGATCGACTATTCCCTGAAGATCTCCTTGGGTTTCTGTGGGTAGACCTATCATGAAATAGAGTTTTAACTTCCTCCAGCCCGATTCAAAGACATCTTTCAGGGTGGCTAAGAGATCTTCCTTGGTGAGGCACTTATTTATCGCGTCCCGGAGGCGTTGGGTTCCCGCCTCAGGGGCGAATGTGAGTCCCGTCTTCTTAACCCTTTGAATCTGACTCGCCAGTTCCACGGAGAAGGTATCCAACCGAAGGGAGGGGAGGGAGATGGAGATACCCTTTTGTGAGTGGTCGTCCATGAGCTTCTTCAAGGTTGGTTGGACGAGACTATAGTCGCTGGAGCTTAGGGAGACCAAGGATATCTCCTCATAACCCGTCTCCCGCAGCAGATCATTCGCCGCCCTGAGGATGAGTTTATGTGAACGCTCCCTCACCGGTCGGTAGATTATGCCCGCCTGGCAGAAGCGGCATCCCCTAGTGCAGCCCCTCATCACCTCCAGGGAGCATCTATCGTGGACGACATCCACATAGGGGACGAGGGGGAGCATGGGAAATTTGACATCGTTCAGATCCTTGACCGTCCGTTTTGAGACTCTTTTGGGGATGCCTCTGCAGTTGGGCTGGATTTTTTTGACCCGACCGGAGGGGTAGTATTCCACATCATAAAATTGGGGAACATAAATTCCCTCAATCCCCGCCAATCTTTTCAAAAGTTCCCCTTTTGCACCTTTGACCCTCGACCTTTTTCGACCCTCAACCCTCAACCTTCGACCTTTCTTATATTCCTCCACGAGCTCGAGGACGACCTCCTCGCCATCCCCGATCACGAACAGGTCGAAGAAGGGAGCAAGGGGTTCCGGGTTGAAGGCACAAGGACCTCCCGCAATGACCAGAGGATATCTTTCATCACGATCGGTTGCGTAAGGGGGGATTCCCGCCAAATCGAGGGCATTGAGGATGTTCGTATAGGTCATCTCATATTGAAGGGAGAAACCCAAGATATCGAAGGAAATTAGAGGTGTGCGAGATTCAAGGGCAAAGAGGGGAATCCTCCTTTCTCTCATGATCCTTTCCATGTCTATCCAAGGAGCATAGGCTCTTTCTGCGACCACATCGTCTTCGTCATTTAAAATCCCGTAAAGGATTTGTAGACCCAAATTGGGCAGGCCTATCTCATAGGCATCGGGATAGATCAGTGCGATCTTGAGATCGACCTCATGGTGTGGTTTGTGCACCGCATTCCATTCGCCGTCTATATATCTTGCGGGCCTTTGAACTAGCCGGAGTATCTTCTCCAGCGAATCACTTTTCACCCACGATCACCTTCGAAATATTTCTTTGCCAGCCTCCCCAATGCCACCGTGCCTCCATAGGCCACTCCGCTCTTGATTATCCATCCCGGACCCGGTAGGAGGTCAAGGAGTTGTCGAGCCAGAGCCCTAAAGGTGAACCCCGCCCCCACAACCGCCAGCAGCTCCTTACATCGAGCCAATGTGAGTTTCTCACCATGAATGGCTGCGATTTTGAGGATCATCCTTATCTGATTTGCGGTGAGGATGGGCATATCAGAGCCCGGCAGTATGGTTATCCCTCCAATGAGGGCATTTCTTGCGGCTGTTTCCCTGATCACCTTCTCTATTGCCGCTTCTCTGAAGGAAGGCAGTCTTGATGCCAGGGCGATTTCTTTGTTGCATCGATCCAGAATCTTCTGTATCAAGGTCCGTATCCCTAGACCCCTTTTGATGGATATGGAGACGATCCTTGTCGGTGATATTTCCAAAAATTGTTTGATTCGCTCACGGAATTCTTCAAAGCCAGAAGCATCGAAATCGTCTACGACGATGAGGAAAGGTTTCTTGAGTTCCGCCAGGCAGACGACAAAAGCCAGGGTATCTACATCAAATTGCTGGGTCATATCCAGCAAAATCAGGGCAAAATCTACGGCACAGGCCTCTTCTATGAGTTCCTCGGTCGATTTTCCCTCAAGTGTTAGGGTTTTAAAGATAGCCCTCTGTTCATGGGTGGGTGCAAGCTCTTCGATGAGCCCGGTGGCATCGACACCCTCCCTTCCGGCGACAAGGATGTTTACGTCCTTGGAGGCCTCCTTCCTCACCTGCCTTAGGGCTTTGGCGATTTTTCTCGTTTTGATGGGCAACTTGACCAAAGTAACCTCCCGTATAATGATTACACAGATTTTATTAGATTACACAGATTAAAACACAAATCTTTTAATCTGGCAGCTCTTATTGCCGAAATTGACTAACAAACCAACTTTTAAATTAGATGCCTTTAGATAAGAAAGCATTTGGTATTTAAAAACATCCGGAATATTGCCACTTACTGCCTTAATTTCAATTACAATCTTGTTTTCAACAACTAAATCTACAATGAAATTACCTACTTTTTTGCTTTGGTAAAAAACTTCAAATCGTTTCTCTGTTTCATGCTTTAACCCTTCTTTGTTAAAAGCTAATTTAAGTGCATTGTGATATATCTTCTCATTGAATCCTGGTCCTAACTCAGAGTGAACTCGATAACAACAGGCTATAATTCGTTCGGTAAGAGAGTCTCTGTTTTCCATAATCTGTGTAATCTGCTTTTTAATCAGTGTAATCAGACATTGTGGCTACTTGAACCTTCGTGCATAGATGTTGAGAAGTAGACCGGTGGCGATCAAATTGGTGATCATCGAGCTCCCTCCGTAACTGATGAAGGGAAGGGGGATGCCGGTGATGGGCATGATTCCCAAGTTCATTCCCACATTGACCAGAATTTGAAAAAGCCACATGGAAACGACACCGATGGCCATCAACGTTCCAAATAGATTCCTGGCCGTGGTGGCGATCCTTATCCCCCTGGCGATTATGACGGAATATAAACCGAGTAGGATAGCTGCGCCTAGGAATCCCAGTTCCTCCCCGATCACGGCGAAGATGAAATCGGTGTGGTGTGCCGGAACGAATCTCAAATTGGTTTGACTCCCCGAGAATAACCCTTTACCGAAGAACCCCCCAGAACCGATGGCGATTTTCGATTGGAGGAGGTGATAACCGGCGCCTAAAGGATCTATATCCGGGTTCAAGTATACGATCAGACGCTTCATTTGGTAATCTTTGAGTAAGTTGAAGTGGATTATGAGGAAGCAAATGAGAATGCCGATGGCGATAATGATCACATAGTTCCTGAGTGAAGTCCCCGCCACCAGGAGCATCCCCATAAGTATGGCTGCCAAAACGAGAGCAGTCCCCAAATCGGGCTGCTTAAAAATTAGGATAAGTGGTAGTGCAATATGGGCAAAGGCCAGGGATAGGTCTTTTGCTGAGGTTATCTCTCCCCTTCTGCTGGCCAGGAAGGCGGATAGGGTGATGATGAGCATGGCTTTGGCGAATTCCGAAGGTTGGAAGAGAAAGAAACCAATGGGTATCCACCTCTGGGCTCCCAACGTTGAACGCCCCACGAAGGAGACGGAAGCCAGCAAAATTATGTTGAGGATATAAATGGGTGTGGTATAAGGGCGAAGCCAATTATAGTCCAGGCAGGATATGGTCACTGCGACTAAGATGCCCAAGATAACCCAAGTGATCTGCCTCTTTAGATAGTAATATGGATCCTGTGCCTCCTGGGGATAAGTGGCACTATAAACCATGAGGGTTCCATAGCAAAGCAGGGCAATTACCGCAAGTATTAAAATGAAGTCGACTCGTCGCACGAGCTTAACCAAATCCACCTCTGCTCACTCCATTCGCGATTCAATTACAGGATTTACGCTCACACTCGTTTTGTGAAGCAATTAACAGCCAGTTTGTACCCTAGACATAATTCCAAAAGTAAGGCTTTAAAAATCCTAAATTCGAAAATTTAAACCAAAAGGGCATTTTTGGTGGAAATCAAGAGCCTTCTTCGCTTCAGATGAATTAATGTCTAACCCATAAACTCTAATCCCTGACTCCTACACTTATCGTGACACATCGATGACATCAACCGGTCCCGGTAGTGGCACGTTGAATATGTGACTCAAAATCCGTCTGGCTGCTGGAGCCGCCGTGGATCCACCGTGCCCACCCTGCTCAACAAGGACTACGGCTACGTATCGAGGATCATCCGCCGGTGCGTAGCATGCGAACCAGGCAAAGTCGTCTTTTCCAAAGACCTGGGCGGTACCGGTCTTTCCGGCCACGGGTACGGGGAAGCCCGCAAAGGCTCCACTCGCCGTTCCTTGAGAGACCACTCTCTTCAGAGCAATTTGCGTAGCACCGATGATCCCCGGGGGCAATTCCAATTTTCCCAATTCCTGCGGTTTAAATTCATAGGAAACCCTACCCTCTGGAGTTAAAAGAGCCTTGGCTACATGAGGTTTGTAAAGAATGCCGCCATTGGCGATTGCCGCATAAGCATTGGCCATTTGAAGCGGGGTGACCAGCAAATCGCCCTGTCCAATTGCGATATTTACCGTATCTCCTGGAAGCCAGATCCGGTATCGTGGATTATTCTTATATCGCTCCCTTTTCCAAGCTTTGTCGGGAACCCTTCCCTTGGCTTCCGAGGGGAGATCAATTCCGGTGAGGGTACCAAATCCAAACCTTCGTGACCATTCCTGGAACTTCTCCTGGGTTTTATGGAGCATATAACCAATTTCATAGAATACCACATCGCAGGAGTGGATGATTCCTCTGATCAAGTCGATTCCTCCGTGGCCGGAGCGTTTCCAACAAGATTTAGCCCAACGCTCGCCAAAGCGAGTCCATCTGCCGGTACATTTAAAGGCGCTTCTGGGCGAGACCAGATGCTCAGCCATTCCGGCCATCGCGGTGATGGGCTTAAAGGTCGAACCAGGGGGATATGAACACATTATCGCCCGGTTATTTAAGGGGAAATGGCTCGAGGGATCGTTTAACAGCGCCCACTCTTTGCTCGAAACCCCGCCCTTGAAAAGACGGGGATCATAGGAGGGATGACTCGCTAAAGCCAATAGCTCCCCGTTTCTGGGATCCATGACCACGACGGCTCCAGCGGCTGCATCTTTGTGCCCATGCCTATGAGCAGTTTCGATGGCGGCTGCCAGGGCTTCTTCGGCAGCCTGTTGTATGTCTGCATCTATGGTGAGCGTGAGGTTGTAGCCGGGTACAGGGTCCTTCTTGCTGAGAACCCTCAAGGGTCTTCCGGTGGCATCGACTTCTACTTGCCGTCCTCCCTTTCCGCCTCGCAAGACCGACTCGTACTGTCTTTCAACCCCGGTTTTACCGATGAAATCCCCTAAGCTGTGATGCTTATATTCTTCCTTTTTCAATTCTTCCTCCGAGATATCCCCAAGGTATCCAAGAATGTGAGCGGCGAGATTTCCTCTGGGATAGTCTCTAACGGATTCGATTTGAATATCAACCCCGGGAAACTCGGATTGATGCTCCTTGATATAAGCGAGGGTTCCTTCATCCACATTTTTCTTGACGATCACCGGTTTTAAGGGATCCTTCTTCTCTTTCAGCTTTTCCTCGATTTCGTGGATGCTTACACCAAGAACTTCGGCTAGCTGGGAGAGAACATCTCTTTTATCCTTCACGATGGAGGGATCCACGGAGATAGCGGGGCTGGGACGGTTTTCAACGAGGACATTTCCCTTGCGGTCGTAGATGGTTCCCCGGGGAGCATCCACGGCAACCAGTCTTATTCGATTTTCCTCGGCCAACTTGGCATACTTCTCACCCGCTAAAACCTGCAAAAACCAAAGCCTTCCCAATAACACGCTGAACACCAATAAAGCGAGTATGCCAAAGATGGCCACCCTTATGTGAATCTTTTCCGGGACCATATTCCCCTTCTTCCAGACATTTTAATCAATTTTAAAGCCGTTAAGATTCTTCTCTTGGATCTTTTAGGGATTCCGGATATCTCAATCAGGATGACCGTTACATTGTCGATTCCGCCTCGGTCATTGGCGGCTTCCACAAGTTTTTGGCAGAGGGTTTGGGGATTGAGATTCTCGCTCAAGATCTCCCCGATCTCTTTCTCCTTGAGCATTGAGGTCAGACCATCGGTGCACAAAAGGATCTTATCCTTAAGTCTCGATTCGGTGGAGAATAGGTCGATCTCAACGGAGGGGGTACCTAGGGCTCTGGTGAGCACGCTTCTCAAGGGGTGAATTTCTGCCTCCGATGGATTCAACCTTCCATCCCTAACCATCTGAGCGACCAGGGAGTGGTCCTCGGTAAGCCTTTGGAGTTTCCCGTCTCTGAATAAATACGCCCGGCTATCGCCGACATGTCCAATGTGTATCCTGTTCCTCGTGGGGACCACGACCGTGAGGGTGGTGCCCATTCCGGATCGACCGGGTTCTCCGGCTTCTTCCATGATCGCAAGGTTTGCCCTGTGGATGCTGGTCTTTATGCGTTTTTGCATGTTCATTCGGGAAGGCAATTCCTTTAAGCTTTTTTCCAGGCTTTTCAGGGCTATGGTGCTGGCTATCTCACCCGCTTGGTGTCCACCCATGCCATCAGCTACGGCGAAAACTCTCCCCGTGGCCAGGTAACCATCTTCGTTTATTTCCCTGACCCGACCGGCATCGGTCAAAGCGGCATATCTCAATTTCATCAATCCTCACTCCACGAACTCCAGAAGTGTCTTCCCAATTCTGATCCTGTCCCCTGATTTCAATTGAGCTGGTTTCGAAATTCTCTTTTCCCTCAAAAATGTACCATTTGTGCTGTTAAGGTCCTCGATGAGATAGGCTCCATCCTTTTCTAAGATGCGTGCGTGGATGTGGGAAACGAAGGAATTGGCGAGAACGATGTCATTATCGGGGGAGCGACCGATTGTTAAACCATCTCGAAGGGGGAAGACCTTGCCGATTTCCGCTGAACCTTCAAGGACGATTAACCGTGGATGGAGGGATTTGGCAGAGATATCTTTATAGATTACTACCACTATGAACAGTAAAAATAGATACAGAAGACCAACAAAGATGTATTTAAGAAGGAGGAGAACTAAATTAAACATCCTCCGAACTCCTGAACTCGAGCTCCGTGGTTCCCAAGGTTATAAGGTCTCCCTCTCGAAGCAGTTGCTTTTCTGTCCTCTTCCCATTGACGAATGTCCCATTGGTGCTCTTAAGGTCCCTTATTACCAATCCCCTTTCTTGTACTCTGATTTCTGCGTGAATTCTTGAGACATTGGGATCTGGTAGGATGATATCGTTTGTAGGAAGCCTCCCCAGAGTGGTTAAGGACTTGATTAAGGGGAATTCACGCCTGATACCTTTGCTTTTTAGTATGAGGACTCCCTTCGGAGAGATTGGTTCCTCTTCCACGGGGATCATTTGGGTCTGGTCCATTATTGGCTTCGCCTGCCTGCCTGCCCGTCCAACAGGCGGGCCCGTGGGCAGAGATGGCATGCCGGTAGGTATGGCCTGCCTGGGCACGGCCTGTTTGTCGGCGGGCACGGTGACTCCCTTCTTGGCGCGGAGCCCACTTTCCACCACCATTTCCCCCAGAGATAGATCGTCTCGAGCGGAAATTTTAATTTCGGGGGGGCTTATGAATGTGAGACCATCTTTTTTTGCTTGCGTCATCAAAAAATCCTTCAATTCGTTTATCAATGGTTCCTCTATGGGTTCCAGGTTTTTCTTATCTTCTTTGCTGAGGTACAAAGCGTATTCGTTTGGAGCATAGATTTTCGCAACACTGACTGTTTTGTTCCTCTCCATCTCCCTCACGAGCTTTTTTGCCAGCTCTATGGGTTGGACACCCGATTTGAAACTTCGAGTGAAGAAACCCTCGAATAAAGCCTCGAGTTTTCGCTCGAACTCTTTAAGACTCATCCCATCTCTCCTCCTGTGGGCAGACACGGCTTGAATCCGGAAATTTAGCCATTTTTAGTTTATCATTAAGAAAAATTTTTTTGAAAACTTTTTCAGAAGAGGGATAAAACTTTGGACGTCGAACCATAAGAACAATAACACATGGATATATCGCCCTTGTATTGACCTTTTTGTGAGCCGATACCATGGTACGTATACCCGAAAGGAAGTTAATCTGGCTTTCTCTCATAGTTTACCGTTGGGTAGCATTGTTGCACATATTTGTTTTGCTCTTGTTCAAGGCTTCCAGAGCTGTCCCTTTTGAGCGTGGCTGGTTTCTCTTTTCCTTGGCTCTTATCTATGTTTGCCTTTTGATCTTCTTTCAAGGTGTTATCTACCGAAACCAATCTCACTGGACGAGCTTTCTAGCAGTAGATATTCTCATTTGTCTTTTGCTGATGTCCTTTGGGGGTGGGTGGCGAAATGCTTGGTATCTCTACTCCTTTAGCCCGGTACTTATAGCTGCTCTGTTCTATCACATGGGGTTACCACCGCTGCTATTTGCAGCTTATTCTACTGGTTTTCAATTTTCGTCAATGGATCCACCCAGGTGGAACTGGTACTAACTAACCATCTCGATGACTTGATATCCAACATCTTTAGCTTCTTCTTAATTGCCGTCTTTTTCGCATATCCCTGTTCTCTTTTTGATCGTCTCAAACGGACCCAGATGGAATTGACTGAAACAAGCAAAGATTTGAAAGCCTCAGAAAGGCAGCTATCCATACTTTAGCTTTTAGTGTAATATGTTGGCGTGGGAAGGCGCGGCGAGTCTTTGTACTATATTGGGTCATTTGTTCTGTCGCTGCCTTATTGGCTATAACCATGTGTGGCCTGGGTGGTTCTTTTATTTATGCCATTGTAGTAGCAGACCCTCGAGGTTGCGGCCCCAGTATTAGCGACATTGCCGGTATTTATATGGGCATTGTTTTAATATCCACTATTATTGGCCTAGTTGTTTTGGTTGCCACCGTTATTTACTGGCTGACAAGGAAACATATGAATTCACCAGAGAGTGAACTTATTGAGATCAAGTTCAAGGTTGCAATTTTACTACCGCTAGTATTTTTTCTCGTATCTTTCCTTATAATGACAATTCTTGTCTCAAAAAGCCTGGCTCCTCCACGGCTTGAGCCCTTGTCACTGAATATCCCTTTCCTTCCTTATCCTTATCAGGTAAAAAGTTTGACACGCTATGGTAATTTACTTATATAAAGTTAACCCTTATTCTTCTACCTCTGGTATTTTATCTACTAGCCTTCCTGGTAATGATAATTTTTCTTTTCTAAGGAGCTAGCTTCCCCGCAACCAGCTCCTCCGCAACTTAAACCACTTAGCTTATTTCTTATCTTCTCAAAAGGAAAGTAGTTGGGCATGAAGGCAAAAAATCACAGATTTAAAGGTGCTTGAAGGGGATCAAGG
>JBFMAG010000089.1 GCA_040755895.1 Actinomycetota bacterium
TCATCGGGACTGAGTCTTTCGGATAAAATCTTTTTGATTTCGGTTGTAGCTTCATCGAGATCATCGGGGTGAGTTGCCTCCAGAAGAACTAGCCCCACATTCCTCACCCCGAAGAGTCTCTGGGCAACTGTTATGGGAATCCAAACCTGGTCATCGAGGTTGATCCCTATCATACCACCTTTGCGAGTCATCACTCCCAGTACGGTGAATTTTTGCCCGGCCAAACGAACTTGCTTTCCAATGGGATTCGTTCCCTCAAAGATATCCTCAGCCACCGTTACCCCTAAGGTACATACCTTTCTTGCCCTATCGACCTCCAAACGTTCAAAGAAGCGACCTTGAGCTGTGGGGAAATTTCTCACTGGAACATAGTCGTGAGTGGTGCCCAATATCTGAGTGGATCTCGAGCGATTCCCAAACTTTATCGTACCCGCCTCCTGCAAAAGGGGGACCGCTTTCCTCACATGAGGAGCCTTCCGGGGAAGGATCTGTGCATCCTCGTAGGTGAGTTTGCCAATTAAACTACTTATGGCATGCCCACCTCCGGGGCGCATTTCTATTTTGCCCGGTAAAACCATTAATATGTCAGAACCCAGTCCCATGATTTCCCGGGAGATATCGGACTGCACGCCCATTCCAATGGATACCAATAAAATCACCGCACTTACTCCTATGATTACCCCGAGCATTGTCAGACCGGAACGCATTCTATTTGCCTTAAGAGCATCCAAAGCCACTCGGAAGCTTTCCAAAATGGAGACCCGTCTAAGGATGTCCATGATCACAACCTCTTGCCCTTACTGTTTGTACCTTGACAAAATTATCGTTTTTCATTTTGCATTTACGATGATTTTCCCATCCAAGATTTGAATGACGCGCTGGGCATGTTCGGCCACATAATGCTCGTGGGTGACCAGAATTATGGTTCTGCCCTCCTCGTGCAACCGTTGCAGTATGGACATGATCTCCGCTCCCGATTTAGAATCAAGATTTCCCGTGGGTTCATCGGCTAAAATGAGTGAAGGATTATTAACAAGAGCTCTGGCAATGGCCACCCGCTGTTGCTCCCCCCCGGAAAGTTGTGATGGCCTGTGGTCTAATCTATCGCCCAGGTCCACAGCCTCGAGTGTCTCTTTCGCGCGCTTTATCCTCTCGCCGGTGCTTATTCCCGCATAAATGAGGGGTAGTTCCACATTCTTTAGAGCGGTGGCACGGGGAAGGAGATTAAAGGTTTGGAAGACGAAACCGATCTTTTCGTTTCTGATCTTCGCCAGTTGATTATCGCTTAAGTTCTTGGTATCGAGATCATGAATGATCACCGAACCCGACGTTGGTCTGTCAAGGCAACCGATTATATGCATCAGGGTGGATTTTCCAGAACCCGATGGTCCCATGATGGAAACGAATTCCCCCTCTTTAACCGAGAGGGAAATGCCGCTAAGAGCGGGCACTTCAACTCCATCGAGTTTATAAATCTTGACTACGTCCTTCAATTCTACCAACATGGCTTTCCCCTTTTATCGAAGAGAGATGCGACTTCCATCCCGAAGTTTTTTAAGACCGCTTGTGACCACACGCTCCCCTTCCCTCAACCCACCGATGATCTCATAGGAGGTCTCAGTGGAAATACCGGTTGTCACCTCACGCATCCTGACTATGGAATCCTCAACGACGAATACCACTCTTTTCCCTTTCCTTTTCACCACGGCTTCGTAGGGAACAATGAGTACATTTTTCCTACGGGATTCAATGATATCCGCGCTTCCATTCATTCCAATTCGTAAGGGAACATTCGAGGGTTCTAGTCCGATTTTAACTGAGAATGCGGTTCCTCCGGTTTGAGTGATCTTTGAGGTCGAACTGATCTCCGAAACTCTTCCTTTAAAAGTAATTCCCGGATAAGCGTCCAATGCAACCTGAGCTAATCGATCGACCTCAACTCCAGCGATGTCCGTCTCATCCACATCCGCAGCAAAATATATCTTGCTCAAGTCGTAAATTGTGAATATGGATTGTCCCTGGGTAATTGTCGAGCCCACGGCGACCTTACTATTAGCCGCACCCATAGCACCGATCAATTTGAAGTTTAATATCCCTCCCACTGGTGCCTTTATGATGGCATTCTCCAAATTTGATTTGGCTTGGAGATAAGCAGCATGAGCCCCATCGATTTGGGCATCCGCCGCTTCTAAATCCTGACCCCTATTCGCCTGCTTCTTCAGTTTCTCAAGATTGGCCTTCGCGGAAAGATAAGCAGCCCAAGCTTCATCCCTTGCAAGTCTCGTGGAGTCGGAGGGGGCATTATCGTAGTTATTCTCGGCGATGAGATAAGCCTGCCATGCCTGATTAACCTGTGCCTGCGCTGCCTCCATCTCAGTTGAGGAGGGAATGCTCTTTAAGAGATTATATTTTTGTGCCTTGGCATTGAGATAGGCAGCCCAGGCTTGATCAACGGCAAGCTGAAGCTGTTCCCTATCGAGCTCCAACAATACTTGACCTTCTTGAACTTCCTCTCCATCTCTAACTGAGAGCTTGCTCACGGTTCCGCTAACCTTTGAGCAAACATCGATTTCATCAGCTCCCAATTTACCCGAGGCGGAAATCGATTTTAAGATGTCCCCCTTCTTGACCTTCGCTGCCTCTACCTCGATAATAGCGCTCCTCGCCCGAACTAAATACCAAGTTCCCATTCCCCCAATAAAAAGTAAAAGGCAGATCAAAATGG
>JBFMAG010000090.1 GCA_040755895.1 Actinomycetota bacterium
ATATATTATAAGATTTGATGCAAAATTCCTGTAAGGGAGGAACACAAATTGGCTCCAAAGATTATTAATGTGATAAAGAACCTTCCGAAACCGAGTGATACTACCGACATCGCTCTTCTGGTCAGTACCTCCTCAAAATGTGAGATCAACAGCTGGGATAAATCGAAGATCGTGAACTCTTTAATTAAGGAGACGGGCGCCAGCAGCGAACTCGCTCAGGAAATAGCGGATGCCGTGGAGAGGAAAATATTTGAAAGCAACTTTGGTACCATCACGACCAGCATAATTCGGGAGCTCATCGACATCGAATTGATCGAGCGCGGTTTAACAATGATACATAAAAAACACTCCCACCTCGGATTGCCAATGTACGATGTGGAGCAAATCATCATGAGTGCCAATAAAGAAAATAGCAACACAACACATAACCCGGAATCCATCAATCTCACCATCGCCGAAACCATCCTAAAGGAATTCGCCTTGAGGAAGGTCTTCAGCGAAGACGTGGCCCTGGGACATCTGACGGGAGATATCCACCTCCACGATCTGGGATTTATAGTGAGACCTTATTGCGGGGGTCATTCACTGGAATATATTAAAAAGTATGGTTTGGCTCTACCCAATATCACCAGTACTTCCAAGCCAGCGAGACATGCAGAAGTCCTCATCGGACACATGGTAAAAATGGCCTCAAGCCTGCAAGCTCATTATGCTGGCGCCGTGGGCTGGGAAGCCGTAAACATGTTTTTTGCTCCCTATCTTGTGGATCGCTCCTATAAGGAAATTCGACAACTGGCGCAAATGCTCATATATGAATTCAATCAACTCGCAGGGGCCAGGGGCTCCCAGGTGGTGTTCACGGATTTCAATCTCTACTGGAATATACCGAGACATTTCAGGGATACCCCAGCCATTGGTCCCGGTGGAAGATATACCGGAAAAACGTACAGGGAATACGAAAGGGAGGCACAGCTTTTCCTGAAGGCGATGTTTGAGGTTTATCTCGAAGGAGATGCTTTGGGAAAGACGTTCATCTTCCCAAAGCCCTTACTGCACATAAATGAGGATTCCTTTAAGACACCCGGTTGGGAAGAATTTCTCCATCTTGCGTGTAAAGTGGCGAGTAAGCATGGCATCACCTACTTCGTTTTTGATAGGGGAGATGAAACCACCGTATCACAATGTTGCAGATTGAAGTTAAGACTCGGGGAAAAGGATCTGGAAGAGGCGAAAACTCCTGAAAAAATGAGGTTTTCGGCTCTTCAAAACATCACCATCAATCTTCCGCGAATAGCCTATAAAAGCCATGGTAATGACGAGCTCCTTTTCACAGAGCTCAATCGGATCCTCGAACTGGTCGCCAAGGCTCACCTCCAAAAGAAAGGATTCATTAAAAGCCTCTTGGATCTTGGAAAGAGTGGCCCCCTGGCTCTGCTCAGTGTATCGCGGAATGGTGATCCATATCTTCGCCTGGATCGGCTCACTTACCTGGTTGGATTATTGGGCTTAAACGAAATGGTCCAGGCTCACCTGGGACAAGAGCTACATGAATCTGAAGAGGCCCTGAAGTTCGGGCTGAAGGTGGTCTCGCACATGAATCTGAAATGCAAACAGTTATCGGATATGTACGAGAGCAAACTAGTGCTGGAAGAATCCCCGGCTGAATCCAGTGGTTACCGCCTGGCAAAGCTCGATATGAAATATTATCCGGAACAGACAAGGAAGGTAATTAAGGGTAACATCCAAAATAACGAATACTACTACACGAACAGCATTCACCTGGCAGTGGATGCACCAATAGATTATACTGAGAGGGTTGAAAAGCAGAGCTTATTTCACCCCCTAATCGAAGCTGGAAGTATAGTCCACATCTGGCTGGGCGAAAATGAACCATCCCCGGAATCCATCGAAAATTTCGTCATTAAAACATTCAAAAACACACACTGTGCGCAGATAGCCTTCAGCCCGGAATTTACCGTTTGCGATAATTGCAGGAGGACTTCCCGGGGCTTATCTGACATTTGTCCCCTTTGTAGTTCCAATGACGTATATGGAATCACCCGCATCGTGGGCTATTTCTCGAAAGTCCCCACGTGGAATAAGGGGAAGATGGGAGAACTTAAGGAAAGAATAAGAACTAATCTGAGGGGGCGTAATGGTGAAAGTGAAGCTGTTTTGGAAACCGGATTGCCCGAGATGTCCCGCAGCCAAAGCCCTCCTTGCCAATGTTGATGTCGATAACGTGGAGTATCATAACTTAGATGAAGCGAATGGGCTCGCTGAGGCGGTATTCTATGGAATAATGTCCACACCCTCCATCGTTATTACAAACGATAACGGAAGGGAGGTTCACTCTTGGCATGGCGAGTTGCCATCCCTTGATGAAATACAGAAATGCCTACAAAAGCTGTAGAAATCAAAGGATTTATTCCAGTAACCATGTTAGACTGGGATGGCAAACTCGCCTCCACTTTATTCGTGGGGGGCTGCAATTTAAGGTGCCCATTTTGCCAAAATGCCCCCCTGATCACTCGCCCGGATAGCATCCCCAATGTGGAATGGAAGGAGGTAGAAAAGCACCTCAAAGCCAAAAAATCGTGGTTAGACGGTTGCGTGGTCACTGGCGGAGAGCCCACCATCCACTCCGGACTCAAGAATTTATTGTCCGAGATCAAAAAATTGGAGTATCCAGTGAAGTTGGATACCAATGGGACCCTGCCTCGGGTTCTCCGCCAGTTAATTCAGGATAAACTCGTGGATTTTATGGCCATGGATATCAAGACAGCCCTTCCAAAGTATCCCCTGGCCACGAGGACGAAGATTAAAACGGAGATAATAAAGGAGAGCATACATCTCATATTAAGATTGGGAATCGACCATGAATTTAGAACCACCGTTGTACCTAGATTCGTTGAAAGGGAGGATATTCTAGAAGTTGCAAAATATCTTGGACATTTGGGTGCCAAGCGATATGTGCTACAGCAATTCAACCCTAGAACCGTACTTGACCCTGAGGTTGGAAAAATTAAACCCTATTCGAGGGAATATCTACTCAAATTGGTTGAGGAATGTAATAAATTCGTGCCCACAAAGCTCAGGGGAGCGGGATGAGAAACTTTTGGGGATTTAACCAGAGGGGATTTGATCTAATGGAAGTCAAGCTAAAGCAATTGGATAAAGACCTACCAATTCCTCGATATGCCCATGATGGCGATGCTGGTTGTGATCTCTACAGCCGCATTGATATCATCCTTGAGCCCGGGGAAAGAGCATTAATACCCACCGGAATCGCCCTAAGTATCCCCCTAGGATATGCAGGCTTCATCCAACCAAGATCCGGACTAGCTTTAAAGCACGGCATCAGCATACTTAATACCCCCGGGCTCATAGATTCTCATTACCGCGGAGAAATTTGCGTTATTTTAATCAATCAAGATACCCGAAAAAGTTTCGAGGTAAAAAGGGGAGATAAAATAGCCCAGCTAATTATCCAAAGGATTGAGAATATAACCTTTCGGGTGGTCAGTGAACTCGATGCCACGGGGCGGGGAAGTGGAGGATTCGGAAGCTCAGGAAGATAAGAATAAATGGAAGGTGGCTTCATGAGGGAGCTCATTCGGGTCGCTCGAGGAGGGAAAAAAGCCGATCTCGTCCTCAAAAATGCCCAAATCGTTAATGTACTCGATGGGAAAATCGAATGGGGCGATGTAGCCATATATCGAAGCAAAATCGCAGGTATAGGTGATTACAAGGGTGAACTAGAGGTTGACATCAAAGGCAAGTATTTGGTCCCGGGTTTCATCGATGGACATTTGCATATAGAATCGACCATGCTTTGCCCCGAAGAATTCTCTCGAGCGGCGATTCTTAATGGGACAACCACCGTAATAGCGGATCCTCACGAGATTGCCAATGTAGCGGGAGTTAAGGGAATCCGATACATGATTGAGGCAGCAAAAAATGGTCTTATTTCCATCTTCTTCATGCTTCCTTCCTGCGTACCCGCAACCCATCTAGAGACGGGTGGAGCTATACTCTCCGCAAGGGATCTCGAGCCCCTCATGGGTGAAGAATCCATCCTGGGTCTGGCGGAAATGATGAATTTTCCTGGAGTGATATCAGAAGACCCAGCAGTTATGGAAAAACTTGAACTGAAATTCAATCTCGTTGATGGACACGCCCCGGGTCTTTCCGGAAGGGAACTTTGCGCCTATATTGCAGCGGGAATCCGCTCAGATCATGAGTGCACCCAATTGGAAGAGGCCAGAGAAAAGCTGAAGCGGGGGATGTTTATAATGATCCGAGAGGGTTCCACGGCCAAAAACTTAAAAAATCTCATTTCCATCGTCGATGAATTTACCGCCCCCAGATGCCTTCTGGTGAGCGATGATAGGCATCCCGAGGATCTCATCGAAGAAGGTGAAATTAACGCGCTCTTAAAAATGGCCATTGCCCGGGGGCTGGATCCCATTCGGGCATTTCAACTTGGAACCATCAATCCGGCAAATTATTTTGGTTTGAGGGATCGAGGAGCCATAGCCCCCGGATTCCTAGCAGATCTCGTAGTCTTGGATGATCTTAACTCGGTGTTCATAAACTCCGTTTATAAAAGCGGGCAATTGATTGTACAGAAAGGAGAAATCGTTAAGGATATCAAGAAGATCGAACCTCCCACAAAGGTAAAGGATAGTGTAAGATTTAAAAAAATTGATTTTTCTTACTTTACCATTCCCGCCAAGGGAAAGAGATGCCGGGTGATGGGCATAATTCCAAATCAAATAATAACGAAGGAACTGATCCTCTCCCCAAAGGTGGAAAATGGGGAAGTGGTAGCCGATACGGAGAATGATATAATCAAAATCGCGGTCATTGAACGCCATAAAGGTACGGGAAATAAGTCCCTGGGTTTGGTTCAAGGATTTGGCATTAAATCGGGAGCATTGGCTTCCACAGTTGCCCACGATGCTCACAATATAGTCGTCGTTGGAACGAATGATCATGATATGGCAATGGCGGTCAATGCGATCGTAAACTCGAAAGGGGGATTGGCTGTAGCCAGGGGTGGAAAAACAACCTGTGTACCTTTACCCATCGCCGGGCTCATGTCGGATAAAACACTCGAAGAGGTCTATCGGGAGGTGAAAGAACTAGGGAGGGCCGTCCTTGAACTCAATCCAAGGGTGGTGAATCCCTTTATGGTTTTATCTTTCCTTTCCTTAGCGGTGATCCCCGAGTTAAAATTAACGGATAAGGGCTTAGTAGAGGTTTTAGCGGGAAGAATAGTGGATTTATTCACGGATTAGCGGGCTTTAAATTTTCCTTTTAAAGGCTCGAGTCAAACTTTAGATTCATATCACTAATATTCTCCCAAATCCTAAAATTTTGGCTTTCTTGCCAACGGAAATTGGGGAGGATTCATCGATGGAAATTCATGAGACTCAACAAATGCTAAAAGTGCTCAAGGATTTAATCTGGTTAAATGGAATAATCGCCACCGAACTGATCCAAATCACTGAGAATACTAGCGCTGCCATTCGAGGCGAGATACCCCGAGGCTGCAAGATTGAACACAATAAATTGAGGGAGCAAGCGATTGAAATCGTCTCAAGACACTGTCCTGAAAAGGCACGCAGTTTAAAAGATCACATTCTAAAGCACTCGTAATTTGGATTTTACCCTTCAACGAAGAGGCTGTACGAACATATGTGCGAAAAACAAATGCGAAGTAGCGCTCAAGGAAAATGGAAAGTCTTAATAAAAACTGAGGAATTTATGTGCACGATGGCGAAAAATATAAAGGAAGGCGATTCAAAAAAGCATTTCCCTTGAGGATGAAGCATGCGAGTTTAAGGGAAGAAATTAATAAAGGATAATTTGACATAAGATATATTATCGAACGTATCCATTTGATCATTCCCCTCAAAATTTGGAGTCCAGAGAGCTTTTGCATTTTGCTTCTAAGCCCCGGAAATTTGTTTGCTAAGGTTTATATATACTTTTTACGATCTTTTTTATTTTTTTATCCAATAGACTTGGAATCAATCTCCCTTTTAGAAAACTCATCGTCTGATCTGTAACGGCTTTGTCGGATCGCATATTTATTTTGTATTCTCTGATTACCAGAGTAAAAGCCCGAATATTGAGTTCGAAAGTTATTGGAAAAACTAAGTTCATCATATCAAACATGTGTTCGAAAAAAGACTAAAAATGGAGTAAAAAATTTTATTGACATTCATTTGAAGATGTGGTAACTTTTACTTGTCCCAAGAAGTCCTAAGAGGTGAACTCCGAAAGCAATCGTACCAGTAGCAGCTCCAAAGTTGGGAATCGAAATAGCTGGCTGTGAGGTTAGCTAGAGTAAAAGAACAATTGCGGAGTATGAAATGGGAAGGTTGTAAGTAGGGGGTGACTCAAGGAAGGCTTCTTGGGACATTCCATTTATTCCAATTTATATTTCCTCTCAAACTGCATTTTGGTCAAATCCTCGAGGTCCTCCTCTACCTTTTCGAGTTCAGACTCCGCTTTTTCACGAATTTTACAACTTTTCACCAGATGAGTCGCTCCACTATCCATGCCCACTATCTCAACATCGTATCTAATCTGAACTTTTCCCCTGTACTTAGGCGGAGACCGATAAAGTATGTCCTCCCTCCAATCAAAATCGGGAGGGGTCTCCTCTTCTATCCTCACGATCCTTGCCCGATAAAAATCCTTGGCATTCCCAAAAATCTTCCTCAACTTTGCTCCCTCATCGTTTCATTTTAAGAATCCTCACGTATCTAGGGTGGGCGGAAACATACCCCCTTTTGCCATCGGGGGTAACCACCTCATACCATCCATCGCTTTTTGAGACAACCTTTAACCCCCTCCCTTTCCTTAAGACACCTATGACATTGCCTGGAGCCTTTTCTGGGGAGGAACGAAGGTTAAGTCCGTCAACGATCACTTTTATTTCACCGATTATCTTAATTGGTTCTTTGACCCGCTTGGGCTTGCTCCGTGGAGGCTCGCTTTTCCTCTCAACGGAAACCCTTGGTACAGGTTTAACTACAGATCGCTCTTGAAAAAAGGCATATGCCATGAAAACAATGACCAGAAGGGTAATACCGAGAGCTACCCAACAGAATGTCTCTTGTAATCGTCTCAAATGGTATTTACCCAACTCCCTCCGAGGCACATCTATCCCCCTCTATTCTCTCTTGCATCAAGAGCTCGAGCATACATTCATCTGAAATCATAATGACAGATGGGGAGTTCTTCTTCCCCCTGCAAAAGCTTGTTTACATAGGTCTTTAAATCCACGAGAGGAAGTGCCTTTTCACAGGGAAGATTCTCCGACGCTATCGTCGAGAGAATGAATTTTATGACCGTTCTTCTTTTTCTTGTCGCCGCCTCCTCCCGCTTATCAGGAGCTAATTCTGCCTCTCTAAGATACCTCAGAGCGAAGGCGATACAGTCCGCACAATGCATACAATTCTGTAAAGCATAGCATTCTTCATTATAATATTTCCTTGGATCTAAGGCCACGCCAGCTCCTTTCCCCAGACAGGGTGTTTATAAGAAGATTCGCTCGCGGATTAAAAAATCCTACAAAATGAGTCAAAATAAGCATGAGGAAATATACCGATGGTATAAAGTGGGAAATTCGAAAGAGCCAAAAATTAAAGACGGCAAGCTCCAATGTAATCGGAGCGAGAGCTTAGAGCCTGGACTCTAACTGCATCCCCATTCGTTGAAGCATGAATAAAATTTCCATTACCAATGTAAATGCCCACATGGGAGATACCATCCCTCCCAAAGAATACGAGATCTCCTTGCTTCAAGTTGTCATAACTTACGGGTTTGCCGCGATGGTATTGCGCTGCCGATGAGTGGGGAAGGGTCACTCCCACCTGTTTGTATACGTACATGGTGAATCCAGAACAGTCAAAACAGATTGAATGTTCTCCCGTTGGGCAACCCCCAGGGCCCTCCCCCGCCCAATGATATGGTGCACCTATATACTTCATGGCAATGGAAACAACCTTTCTTCCCCTACTGGGATTAGCGGGAGGATCGCTGCCTTTAGATTCTTCTGGCTTCTTTGGCTTCTCTCCTTCTGAATTTCCCGATGATCGCCCTTCCGAGGATTCTCTCGCCCTTCGTTCAGCAGCCTGTCGAGCCTCCTCCTGAGCCCGACGTAGGGCCTCAGCTCTTAGCCTGGCTTGCCTCTCCTCCTCTTCCCTAATTAATCGAGCAACTTCCTCCTCAATGCTTGAAAGAAATGCCTTCCTTCCCCGTATTTGTCCCTCAATCTGCTGCTTCTTTATTTCAAGTTCCCTCTTTAATGCCAACTGCCGTCTTCCTTCCTCCTCCAGCTTCGATTCAATCTCCTCTATCTGTCTCTTAACCCTTTGAATCCGCCGCAAAACCTCGAGGTCTTGCCTTCCTATGCGAATCAACCAATCTAAACGGACCAAAAAGTTATCAAAGTTCTTGGTGGATAGCAGAACGGAGATGAAATTTACCTCCCCATGTTTGTAAATCCCAGCGATGCGTTCATTAAGCACCTTCTGGTTTTGCACCAGTTCCTCCCTGGACTTTGTGAGCTTTAATCTATTCGCCGCGATGGCCTTTTGGGTTTCCTCCAGTTTAACCACAGCCGAATTATATTGCTCAACCGCTTCTTCCAGGGCTCTATTCATCTCCTCAATCTGCGCTTTGACCCGAGTAGCTTCCGCCTTCTTTTGCTGTATAGCTGTAGGGGTAGCAAAAGTGGGAATTGCCATGGAGATTATCAGGAAGAAGATCAAAATGCAGAAGAGAACTCCTAAGAAGGAACGACTCTTTTCAATCACCCATAATCCCTCCAGCGATCACTACTTCAAAAATTGCTGAGTAATTTTCTCATGAACTATCGTCTTTTTTATCGTCCAGGAGGTCTCTATCCTTAAGTTCTGTACTGAAAGCAAATCTCCTTCTTCCAAAAAAAGTTTGTATAAAATTTAAACTCTTTTGACCGATAAGAATACAGACGAGGAAAAGGAGAAGCGATGGGGCTCGGGAGATTCACCAAGATAATATGCTTTCTGCTCATAATCTCTCTTTCTCTTTCCCTCCTGGCTCATGCCAGCAAATCACTGCACGAGAAAAAATCTCAAGTTAAAGAAGTATCGAAAGAGATAAGAGAACTTCAAGCTGAGATTGATTTCGCCCAGGAACTTTACTTGGCCATCAACTCCGAACTTGAAGTCACCGGGAGAAAGATGCTCAAAATGTACTCCAAACTGGATTCGATGGAGAGGAAATTGGAGATCAAAAGAAACATTCTAAATACTCGGCTGAGAGAGATTTATAAAAATGGAAGTGTTCAATTTCTCGAAATTCTCCTTGGAGCCGGCGATTTTAAGGACTTTTTGACGAGAATTGCCGTTCTATCCCGAATCATCGAATGTGACCTTAAACTCATCGATGATATCCAAAGAAAAAAATCCAAGGTTGAACAAATGAGGAAAGAGCTAGCAAAGGAAAAATTGGAGCAATTAATATTGCGTCGAAGAAAAAAGGCTGAATTGAGTCTCTTGAAGGCAAAGTTGACGAAAAAGCAAGTACTTCTGATCAATATGGATCGAGAATTACGGAATTTGCTGAAACAAGAGGAAGAAAGGAAACAATCGGAGAGGTTGAAAAGAGCAAAAAATAGTCTCCCCCTTTGTGCAGAGGTGAGGACCGCTCCCTGTTATGTTCAACCATATGTTATGGAATATTATATCACCGGAGAAACCATGCCCAAAAATTATAGAGCAACTGGGTTAAAGTTCTATGGGGTAGCCAGCTGGTACGGTAATGAATTTAATGGGCGTCCGACATCGAGTGGAGAGATATTCAATGAAAATGACTTCACCTGTGCCTCAATCTTTTTGCCCTTTGGAACTTACTTGGGAATAACATATGGAGATAAACACATAGTCGTTCGAGTCAACGATAGAGGACCCTTCATTGATGGGAGAATGTTCGACTTATCTAAAGCAGCAGCTCAAATCCTGGGATTGGGGCTGGGTTTTGTGCAGGCTGAGATATTAGAACCTGATAACCATGCCAATTGCGCCTCTGATTCTTATTTCGGTTTCAAATAAAAAATTTTAACTTCTTCAACTCGGAAAATCCAAAAGAATTTAAAAAAATTCCAAATTTTATTATTGACTTTTTCTTACTTATTGGTTTTAAATAG
>JBFMAG010000091.1 GCA_040755895.1 Actinomycetota bacterium
AATTAAGGAAGGGGCTGGGGCATTCGTTTGTGGCGAGGAAACAGCCCTTATCGCTTCCATTGAAGGAAGAAGGGGCATGCCTCGCTTGCGTCCTCCATTTCCAGCGACCTCAGGCCTGTGGGGCAAACCCACTTGCATAAATAATGTTGAAACCTTCGCCAATATCGCGTGGATAATCTCCAATGGGGCAGGAAAATATAGCGCCATTGGTACGGAGAAAAGCAAGGGCACGAAGGTTTTTGCCCTCACTGGTAAAATTAAGCGCAGTGGTTTGGTTGAGGTTCCCATGGGCATAACCCTGAGGGAGATCATCTTCGACATCGGGGGCGGGATTAAAGACGAGGGTAAATTTAAGGCGGTTCAGTTGGGAGGGCCTTCGGGAGGGTGTCTTTCCGCTGATCTTTTGGATATCCCAATTGATTACGAGACCATAACCCAAACGGGAGCGATCATGGGTTCGGGGGGAATGGTAGTAGCCGATGAACGCACATGCATGGTGGACCTAGCCAAATTCTTTTTGAGTTTTACTCAGAATGAATCATGCGGTGAATGTGTACCCTGTAGATTGGGAACAAAACGGATGTTAGAGATACTTATCCGTCTCACCCAAGGCAAGGGCGAAGAAGAAGATTTATATTTATTGAGGAATCTTGCCAGGGATGTCAAGGTTGCTTCCCTTTGTGGTCTCGGTCAAACTGCACCCAATCCAGTTCTCACAACTCTTGAATATTTTAAGGAAGAATACGAGGCTCATGTGAAGGAGAGGAGATGTTACGCCGGAGTTTGCACGGATTTAACCGTCTTTGTGATCAAGGATAATCTGTGTAAAGGTTGTGGTATATGCGCCAAACATTGCCCAGTGGAGGCCATCGTTGGGAAAAGAAAAGAGATTTATCACATCGATGAATCTAAGTGTATCAAATGTGGCCTGTGTATGGAGCACTGTCCCTTCGATGCCATTTACAGAGCCTAATTTTATAGGTTAGACATTAATTCATCTGAAGCGAAGAAAGCTCTTGATTTCCGCCAAAAATGCCTTTTTGGTTTAGATTCTGATCCTTCGACAAGCTCAGGACAGGTTTCAAAATACTAAGCACTAAACAAAATCAAATTACCAAATTAAAATGATCAAAACAAAAACCAAAATCTAGAAGAATATTAGTTTGAATTTCGAAGATTTGGATTTTGGATTTGTTTAGGATTTTTAAAGCTTTACTTTTTGGGATTATGTTTAGGCACAGGGCTGATTGTATTTTGGTGCACTGAAAGATGGCGCAGAAAAATCAATTAAGGCCTAAAATGGGGGATTAAAATGAGGGTCAAGGAAATCATGACCAAAGAAGTTGTTTCCATCGCACCGCAAGCTTCGGCTATGGAAGCAGCGAAAAAAATGATAAAGGAGAAGGTGGGTTCCTTGTTGGTTATGGAGGAGGGAAAATTGCTGGGAATAATCAGCGACAGAATCATAGGCCTGGGCGTCTTAGTGCATGCAAAAGATCCGAGAAAAGCGAGGGTTTGTGAATTTATGAGGGAAGATGTGATTTCCGTCTCTCCAGAGATGGATTTAGCCAAGGCAGCGAAAATATTGGAGGAATTGGAGATTAGATACTTACCCGTCGTTGATGATCAAGGTAAGGTCGTTGGAATCCTTTCCATCTCTGATATCGCCTGTTTCGTTCAGAGATATATCGATTGTATTCTCGTGGAATTGGGTGCCAGAGTCAAAAAGAGAAAAGTGAAAGACTAAGAAGTTCAGAAGCTCGGAGGCTGTGAAGCTCAGAGTTCTATGTTTTAAAATTTTTTCCGTGAACCGTGAACTATGAACCGTGAACCAATTGGGTGAGAGGATATGGTTCAAATAACCGTTACCATTAATGGACGGCGAATAAAAACGGAGATAGGCAAGACCATCCTTGAAGTGGCAAAGGAGAATGGGATATATATACCCACCCTTTGCTATGACCCCAGGCTCAAACCCTATGGAGCATGCCGAGTATGCCTCGTGGAGGTCGAGGGAGCCAAGGGATTGCTTCCCGCCTGCGCCACGGAGGTCACCGATGGTATGGAGATTGTCACGGACACTGTAACATTATATGAGATTCGAAGAACCATTGTGGAATTATTACTCTCCAATCATCCCCCCGATTGCTTAGTCTGTGAAAGTGCTGGAAGTTGTGAACTTCAAGATTTGGCGTACAGATTGGGAATCGAAGAAGTTCGCTTCAAGGGCGAGCAGTATGAATACAAAGTTGAGGATTTTAATCCTTTAATTGAAAGGGATCACAGCAAATGTATCCTCTGTGGTAGGTGT
>JBFMAG010000092.1 GCA_040755895.1 Actinomycetota bacterium
TGGTTATTTACTCCTGCCTTATGTGAATCTTCCCTTTTGGGTGATTGCACTGGGAAGCCTTGCTGCAGCCGTTGCTGAGGTACTACCCCTTCCCATAGATGATAATTTCAGCGTTCCACTAATCAGTGCTGCTTCCATGCTGGTCACCAAGATATTTTGAATCGCAAGTACTCGGTTTAGATATCACCTCAGGTTTAATTCGTGGTGCGTTTTCATCTTCTTCAAAATGGGATAAGGATTTATCCAATGGTTACCTTCCTTAATCCCAAAATGAAGGTGAGGAGGTGTTCCTTTTGCGTTACCCGTGTCTCCGACATACCCGATGATTTGTCCTAATCTAACTTTATCTCCTTCTTCGATGCCACTGACCCATGTTTCCAAATGGGCATAGTAATAATATCTTTTATCTCTTCCCCGGATTCCGATGAAGTTGCCGCTGATGGGCTCGGTACCGATTTTCTCCGCTTTTCCTTCAACACAAGCATAAACAGGCGTTCCCCTTGGAGCGAAGATATCCGTGCCTTCATGTAAGTGATAATAAGGAACATATCTCGGGGCATGCCAGTCATTAGAGTAGTTGCAATTACCAGCCACTGGGAAGCAATACTCAATCTTGTATGCACTTTTGCGAGTGGGTGCTCGGATTTGTATGAGCTCGGGGAAAGCTACCACTGATACAAAAAGCAAGGATACGAGAAGATTAGCCGTGATGACCAGAGCAATTGCAACCGTTAAAATCCGATCAAAAAATCTATTCTTCAATATCATTTCCTCAAATTGTTCCTTCGCTTTAGTCTTATGAACTCCTTCCAAATTTTAAATTTCCATATCTCAAATTTTTCTTCAAAGGATATTTAAAAGAGAAGTTGAAGGATATTTTGAGGTGTTCCAATTGAGAGTGCTTATCATCAATAACTACTTTAACACCAGAGAGATCAACGAGCTAATCGATGCAGTTAGAATGTTCAGCGACATCAAGGTTATGCCCCACCATCAGATCGGTGCCGGATATGAACTCGATGAAGATATAGGAGCAGCAATCCTCAGCGGTTCGGGGGCAAGGATTGTTGAAGCTGAGCATGTGGCGAAGTTTAATCATGTGACTAACTTGATAAGGCGCATTGAAGTCCCCCTCTTGGGTATATGCTTCGGTCACCAGCTTATGTGTCTGGCATTGGGAGCCGATGTGGGAGCACTAGAAGAACCGGTTGTGGATAAGTTTGAATCCGTCCGGATCATCGAGAGGAATGATCTCTTTAAGGGATTTAAAGCTGGGCAGAGCATCCCCTTGGCGGAATGGCATCATGATTATGTGAAAAAGGATAGCCTTTCCAAGGCAAACTTAAGATTGCTGGCGGATTCACCATCCTGTGAGGTTGAGGCGGTAAAGCACGAAGTTAAACCACTTTATGGCATTCAATTTCATGCCGAGAGATTCCGCATTCGAGGAGAGGAGCACAGAGAGGGCATCCAGGTCATAAAACAATTCTGCTCGATGATTAGATGAGTACGTTTGACCGTTTTATCTTGGTCTCAGTTTCTTGAGTCTTTCGATCCCCTTGTCGACCTCAACGACTAACCTTTTGTGCAGGGCAATATTGCCCTTCCCCACCCTTTCAAATTCCCTTTTCACCCAAGGAACTTCTTCGATCATCCGCTTTCCGATATCAACATAGGCATCCATTTGCCCATTTCTATTTCTTTTCCACTCATCTCGATCCTTACACCCTTGCCTCGTTCAGCAGTGAACATGGTGCCATTTTTGATCTCCTGGACACAGCCATAAAAGACATCCTTCATGAGTGGTTTGGGTTTACCATGCCTCCCGACAGGTAGATAAATAGCGACTGCAACTGAGACACAGCAGGATTCTAGACCGGCGAGAGCCATCGACCGGATCCACGATGAGCACATACTCCGGCTCCCCGAAAACAACAAGCCCCTTATCCTCCGAATAATAAGCGATATTCCCATGAGCTTTTAAGTGGGTTCAACCTCATTCTTGGCTATTTCATCGATAGCAAAGGTGGTATCCCCACCCACTGATTGATCAACAGACACTCTGGAAGCAATTTTCCCCAAATGGGGCTTGACTATCCTCTGAATCCTTTGAGTTAACTCCTATGCTAAATCCCTGACATCCATCCCTGCCACTGCCCAAACTCTTTAGGATCCACCCTACTAACCTCTTCAATTTGGTCAAAGTGCTTATCTGTGCTAATGATTTCCCTGATATCGTTATTTATCATCACTGCAACGTGAATATGGTCACGAGGAGGTAGGTCAGGATATTTTTTTAGGAGTTCGAAGGTTGTTTCTACTTCCCTTTTGGTTACAAACAACACGTCTGAAACAGCAACCGAAAAATCCTTTGCCGTCTCTAACCCATCTTTTCCTTTGCCTATCATAAAATATCGATATAAGATCTCCTGTAATACTTCAGTATCAGTAACAGCTGTGATTTTTTCATCGCCTATATCTCTCAAGATAGCAGAGCAGAATTGCTTATACTCATGCTCTCTACCAACCGCATACATCACTATATTTGCGTCAATGAAATATATGCTCATAGAATAGCTCCCTTCATTATCTCTTCTTCCATTTTTTCCCAATCATCTATGGGTAATTCACGCGAAAGCATACGTTCGACCGCTTTTTTCTTCTCTAACTTGGTGCGTTCATGTAGCAACTTTTCTATTGCCTCTCGAATGATAGAAGCCACTGATTTCTTACGCTTTTTAGCATACAATTCAAGTTTCCTATACTGCTCTGGCGATAATAATATTTGTAGGCGTTTAGTGAGCTCAGACATCTCGATTCCTCCTTTAAAAGATATGTATGTGCATATTATACATCACTATCAGCTTAAATCAAATTCCGCAAACAATCAAATCCCATCCACGATTCAAAAATCGATATCTAAAGAGATTTCGCCACGAAAATTTCACTCACTACCAGCAACTTTAAAAAATTACTCGTTTAGCAGGACTTTAGCAATTTATAGCGAATATAATGCAACGATGATTTTGTTACTTAAAGGAGGGGAGATGGAGGGGCAAGTAAGAGATCGAGTAAAAGGAGATATTGCAAAAAGCACATTTTTCTGGAACTTATACGGGATATGTTATGATGGCATAAATATCGCTATGCCCTATCGCAAACTCCTTTTTGATGCATATATAAATCTTGATATCCAACCCAACCAAAAAATCTTAGATGCAGGTTGTGGAACAGGCAATTTCGAAAGATTCATCTCGAGTAGAAACATCCCTCCTATTGAAATTGAAGCAGTAGATTTCTCACCGCTGATGTTAGCCCGTGCGAGGAAGAAATGTAAGGATTTAAAGTTTGTTAATTTTGCTTTAGTGAACTTAGATGGAAAGTTACCTTATCCAGATGATACGTTTGATCGTATACTTTGTATAAATGTCCTTTATGCTTTAGAGAATCCACAGAATGCCATTTGTGAATTTATTCGTGTACTTAAACCAGAAGGAAAGATGGTTCTTACAAATCCAAAACCTGGTTCTCGATTTGCACCACTTATTCAAGATCATTTTAAGAGGATTGGAAATATCTGGGGATTCTCTCGAAAAGCAGGGGTTCTAGCAAAAACACTACTAATGTTATCCACCATTGGTCTTATCCCAATTCTAATAAATGTATTTATAATCGATAAAAAGGGAGGAAAGCAGGAATATCACTTTTTACCGGAAGAGGAATTTGTAACAGTATTTAAACAAAATGGTTTCAGGAGCATCGAGATAGAACCCGCTTATGCGGATCAAAATTTGTTTATAGTAGCGGCGGAAATCATTCCTCAAGAAACGAGGATGCAGTCCATTAATTTTGAATCGATGGAATTTCCATCCAAACACTCCTCGAGGTCTTAAGACATAATTCTAGGTGAAAGTTAGATTTCGTACCTTTTTCTTCTAAGAATTTGTCTGCGATAACTACTTGGAAGGGGGTTATATTAATGTCAAAATTTGGAGGTTTAATGCAAAATTTAGTAATGGTTAATCCCAAAAGAGCAAACTTGTTCCTTTCAAATGCTCCTGCAAAGCTTTTAGAAAAGCTAGGAAGGAAAAATGCTTTAGCAATATTCCGTGAGGCAGCTCAAAAGGTATCAGCCTACCAATATTTTCTCGAAGAGCACAGTATTGATCCTAGGAAAATAAAGTATTGGGAGGAAATTCCTCTTACAGACAAGGAGAATTATTTTAGGAAATACCCATTTGAGGAACTGTGTTTAGAACCCTTGGGTATGATGGACATTATTTACCGTAGCTCGGGAAATTCAGGACAACCATTTTACTGGCCGCAGTTAGCGAGCAAGGACAAAATGATACCTGCATACTTTGATCTTTATTACAACTATCTTTTTGATTTGAGGCATTCAACACTGATTGTCAACGTTTTCGCTATGGGTGCGTGGGTTGCTGGAATCACAATCACAACAAATCTAAAACAAATAGCATTAAAGGACGATTATAAACTAACTA
This sequence comes from Actinomycetota bacterium, assembly GCA_040755895.1. Lineage (NCBI taxonomy): Bacteria > Bacillati > Actinomycetota > Actinomycetota bacterium. The sequence goes on from JBFMAG010000092.1 coordinate 4,506, forward strand.
TTGTTTCCCCCGGGTCTGATATTAAAATTGCTTTAGAACTAATTGAGAGATTCGGTAAGCTATACGACCAAATCTTAATAATTGGCTACCCGCCTTTTATTGAACATCTTATATCAAAAGGAGAGGAAACAGGGATCAAGTGGCAAGAAATGCGGATAAGAATTCAAACGGGGGGTGAGCCACACACAGAAGCTTGGCGTGAGAAAGTTAAGGAAAGATTAGGGATAGCTAAGGATGATCTTCTTGGAGTAACTAGTGTTTTTGGTTCATCTGATACTGGCTCTGGAATGGTTGGTTTTGAAACCGCACTCACTATCTTAATTAAAAAGCTGGCTTCCCAAAATGAGAAGTTATGCGTAGAACTATTCAAAGGCATCCGATTGCCGACTTTAATGCAGTTTGTACCCATGAGCTATTTTGTAGAAGAAGTTGATGGCGAAATTGTTTTTACTACTAAAAGCGGCATCCCACTCATCCGTTATAATATTCATGATCGAGGTGGAGTAATTTCCTTCAATCAATTGATTGAAATACTCCACTCACACGGTTACAATATATTTTCGCTTCTTCGACAAGCAGGATATGAAACCATCTGGCGATTGCCCTTTTTTTATTGCTTCGGTCGGAGAGATGCTGTTTCAATCGATGGTGCTAATATCTATGCCGAAGATATCCAGGAGGCTATTT
>JBFMAG010000093.1 GCA_040755895.1 Actinomycetota bacterium
CCGAAGCAATTTGGTATTGTTTTCCTCGCTTGAACAACGAGGACCGGCGTAACGGGCGGATAATATGCCCGGTGCACCTTCCAACGCGTCGACCTCAAGCCCGGAATCATCAGCTAAGGCGGCTATCTCAAAACAGTTGACTAAAGTCTTCGCCTTGAGGATCGCATTTTCCGCAAAGGAGCCTCCGGTCTCCCTGATTTCCGGCCAATCCCTGAAATCCTTATAGGTCAGGAGTACCACATGGGGCAAATTGAGGATCTCTTTGATTTCCCTTATCTTGCCCTCATTTTTGGTGGCAATTACGATCTTAAACATCCTTTGAAAATTCGACTCCTATTAATGATCTTTGGATCTTAATGAGCTTCCTGATTCCCTTTTCCGCAAGGTCAAGGAGTTGTTGAAATTCCTCCCTCGTGAAGGGATATCTTTCGGCCGTGCCTTGTATTTCAATGATTTTCCCCGTGTCGGTCATCACCACATTCATATCCACCTGAGCCCCAGCATCCTCCTGGAAGCATAGGTCCAAACGGGGTTCGCCATCCACTATCCCCACACTTGTGGCTGCAACATATCCGGATAAGGGTATTCCCGATATTCTTTCCCGCTTTAATAAGTAACCCAGGGCGTCATAGAGAGCGATGAACGAACCCGTGATTGCGGCCGTTCGGGTCCCTCCATCGGCCTGTATGACATCGCAGTCGATCCAGATTGTGAGCTCTCCTAAAGCCTTCAAGTCCACCACCGATCTCAAGGAACGTCCGATCATCCGTTGAATTTCCTGGGTTCGTCCGGCGACCCTACCCATTGTGGATTCTCTGGGAGTTCGGATCTCCGTAGCCCTGGGAAGCATGGAATATTCCGTTGTAACCCATCCCTGCCCCGTATCCTTGAGGAAACTTGGCACCTTCTCCTCAATGCTCGCGGTACAGACAACTCTGGTATTCCCGAGCTCAAAAAGGACGGAACCCTCTGCATGAGGAATGAAATTCCTAACGATATTGACCTTGCGAATTTCGTCGGGTTTTCTTCCATCTACTCTTACCATTTATCCTCCCCCACATGAGCAAATCAATACGTGCATACACAATTATACTTCATACCTTCTATTTTCCTCAGCCAAGATTACTTCGCCATCGAAAACTTCCTGGGCTTCAGTTTTAGAGATGAGTGGGTCGTAAGGGGGCCAAATGTGAGTCAAGAGGAGCCTTTTTGCTTTCGCTTGTTGAGCAATTTCGCCTGCCTGCCTTGCCGTTAAATGTCCTATCTGCAAAGAGGCATCCTTTTGCTGAAGGGTGGCCTCACAAATAAACATATCCGCCCCCCGCGCCAGATTTACCACCTTTGGATGATAGGAGCAATCGGATGAATAAGCGAGTTTTCTCCCCTTCCCCTCCACCCTCACGCCAAAGGTGGGAACGAAATGAGGGACTGGATAGAAATAGAGCTTTAAATGTCCGATTTCGAATTTTATCTTCTCACTTATGCTTGAGAATGCAAAGAGCTCTAAAAATTGTTCCCTTCCCTTTTTCGAAATGAGTTGACAGACGAAATCGGAAGCCTCAGGTGGGGCAAGCACTTTAAGGGGCAAAGATGGTATGGAATCATATTGAAGAAAATAGCGCAATGGATAAATGTCCAAAAAATGATCGGTATGGAGATGGGTGATCACGATGGCATCGAGGTCCATGGGATTGAGCCAGCGAAAAAGATTACTCAAAACCCCCGTCCCACAATCCAACAAAAGATTGGTTTTCCTCTCTTTTATGAGATAACCACTGCAAGCTTTTCCTTTATAGGGATAAGCCGCCGATGCCCCAAGGACTATTAACTCCAATTTTTCTCCCCTACGATTTAAATTCTCGTATTTTCCTTCCCTCCAGTCTAGACAGACCCGTGGGAAAACCTCTCTTTAGAAGGATCAACAACAATGGATAACCCAGAATGTATACGGCGATGCTTTGACCGATACCAACATATAGCGCGGTTATCCAATATGGAACTTTGAGAACAACCATGAGGATGTAGGCCACACCAAAGGCATTGATGATCACAGGTGGAAGCAAGGCGAGCAGCGGACCATAATAATAATGGATAACCGGCGAGGCACTTTTGCGAAATATTCTGCCAATTTGCCAAGTGAGAAAGGCGGCTATCAATGTCAGAAGGGAGCCGCCAAATATATCCCAAGGTCCAAGCCCACCATAGATATTTGCAAAGATGCATCCAACAAAAAGGCCAGGTATCGCCGCGGGCTCTAAATATGGCAAGACCGTCAGAGCCTCCGAGACACGTACCTGCAAAGGTCCATAACTTATGGGGGCCAGAAGTATGGTAATAGCCGCATAAAGTGCAGCGATTATCGCTCCTCTGGTGAGAAAGGTCATCCCTTTACCCTCCACCTCTGGGAAGGATTATTTCCTTCAAAGAAACCCTCTCCACAGTGTTTATCTCTCGACCCAAAAATCTCTCGCCCAATTCAAGGAAACGGGTTTCATCACCACTGGAAATGAAGCGATAAAGGGCAATGGATTCCCCCTCCCTAAAGCTTCCCTTCATTGCCAAAAGCTCCTTTAATTCCTTGGCGGCTTCTTTAGCTGAACTTATGAGCCTCACCTCATCGCCCACAACCTTTCGGATTGCCACAGTTAACAAGGGATAATGGGTGCAGCCCAAAATTAAACTGTCAACACCGGCCAAGATCAGCGGAGAGAGATACCATCGCACCACCCTCTCGACCTCCGGCCCTGAGATCTCTCCTCGCTCAACGAAATCGGCAAGCTCCGGACAGGCTTGAGAATATACTTGCACACCCGCATCGAATAAGTGCACAGCTCGAGCATAAGCTCCACTGGAGATGGTGGCTGGTGTCCCTATCACACCAACCTTACGAGTGCGCGTGGCCAAAACCGCGGCTCTTGCTCCCGGTTCTATTACTCCCAGTATGGGGATATCGAAATGCTTCTGAGCCGCTTCCAAAGCAGCGGAAGAGGCACTATTGCAGGCGATGACCATGAGTTTGATGCCTTCCCCTCGAAGAAAATCGATTATTTCGAAGGTGAATCTTTGCAGCTCGTCCGGGCTTTTTGAGCCATAAGGGAAACGGGCTGTATCCCCAAAATAAATTATGCTCTCATTTGGAAGACCTTTGATTATCTCGGATACAACGGTGAGACCTCCCACACCCGAATCGAAAACCCCAATGGGTCGATTATCCATTCTCCCCTCCATCTCCAATTAACATAAAAGCCCTATAAACATCCACCAATTATATCTGAATTCGTTCGAATTTAAAACTTTTGGGTAAGAAAAATTTGAATCTTGGAGGTCGTGCAGACGTTTGATCAAGAGATTCTTCGAAGGGCCTTTCGAGGAGCTTCCCTTCCCTCTCTTATGCAATCTCCCACGCCCACATCATGAAAGGCGGCTCCTACACGAAAAGACCAGGGTGAACTCGATCCAATCTTGATTCTATGAACTTAACACGATTTTCATGGCCCAAAGTATACTGGGGCATTGATTTTTCCCAGCGGAAGATGCGGCAAATAACCGGTTCAGCCTCAACACCCATGATGATTTTCATCTCACCCAGAGCTGTCTCAAGCAATGTTTGGTTGTCTACTCTTATATTTTCTTCGCCCAAAGCTCCCCCCATAAATGCTCTTACCAGAACGTATCCTTCGGGGGCTCGAAAGGGCCATTTGGAAGATATCCAAGTCATGGCCATTATTTTTCTTTTTTCCGTCCAGGGTACTACAAATCCAAAACCTTTGAGGGAATGAGCGAAGTCTTCTTTTTTGAACCCCAAAGAAACAGTGGACGATGAGGAATAGGGAATTTCTCGAAGCTTTTTTGAGAGCTCTTGATCCAACTCATCAAGCATTTCCGCTGCAGCGTAGGTGGGAGCGGTAATTATCAGGGTTTTTGCCTCGATGCTTTCTCCGTTTTCTAAAATAACTCGGTAAAAGCCATCCTCCCGCTCTACTTTCACAACGGCTTCCCCTAGAATTATCCGCTCAGAGTTTAGGTGTTCTACCACTGCATCCGCTAGCGCCTGCATACCCTCTTTGAATGACATGAAAAAAGTTCTTTTCCCTCGGTGAGCGGATTTTACCAGAGCCTCTTCCCCTTAAAGAAGACTTTGGTATCTAGCCTCACATTCCCACCACAGATACAGCGGAGTTTGGGTACCTTCAAGGTGATGGAACCCGCCTCCGTTCCCAGCCTCCTTGAGTAGCTCCCATTTCTTAAGAAAGAGGAGGCCCTTTTTGTCCCACAGCGAATGCAGTAAAATCTGGTCTCCTTCTCCCCTGAAACCTCCCTCTTCTCCCCCTTCGCCCTGGAGAGCTCTCCTTCAATTTCAAGGTACAAAAGATATTGGAGAGTGTTCTCTAGTTCCTCTCTGGTTCTTCCCCTTACTCTCTTCTCTACCGTCTCAAAGAGGGTAAAACGGTCGCCTAAACAATCATTTAGTGCTAAACTCTCCATTGGGACACCTTCTTTGGTTGTTGGTTTTCTTAATACAATCCAAACTACCAAAGAGGTCCCATTTCTATCTCAAAATTTTTCAATCACCAATAAACGGAACTCTATTGTAAGTTTTAAGTTCTTAAAGTGCTCTCTTCAAGAAACTTACTGGGATTTGGTAAAGAATTATTTGATTTGATTTACTTTATTTTTAGGAAGTTTCTCTAAGTAATTTGATTACCTGTTCAGCAGTTTGGGTAGCATTGTAAATACAATCGCTGATTCCTATACCACGGTAAGCATTACTGGTAAGATAAAGACCAGGATATTGTTTAATTCTTTCTTCAATGAATCTAACCTTTTTTTCATGTCCAAGAGTGTATTGTGGCATTGAATTTGGCCACCGGTAAATTTTGGTCAAAACTGGCTCAACATTTATTCCCATAATTTGTCTCAAATCTTCTTTTACTATTTTTAGAATTTCCTCATCGTTTTCATAAACTTTCGTTTCATCTTCTGCACCACCGATAAATGCTCTAATCAGGACATATCCTTCCAGGGCACGATTACTGAATTTAGTTGAAGACCAAGTTATTGCTTTAACCTGTTTTTTCTCCTGTCTTGAGACAAGGACACCGAAACCTTTTAAAGGATGCGGAAAACCTTCTTTTTTATAAGCGAGTGAAATTGTCGCACTAGATACATAAGGAATTCTCATCAAGATATCGGATAAACCAGTGTCAACACTTTTAAGTATTTCCGCAGTAGCATAAGAAGGGGTGGTTGCCAAAATACAAGTATCAGCAGTAATACTTGTCCCATCGTCAAGGAGAAGAATGCACCTTTTCTCTTGGGAATTGAATTTCAAACTTATTGCTTTTTTCCTGGTAAGAAAACTCACTTCACTAAGATGTTTTACCAAAGTATCAGTAAGTTCACGCATACCATTTTTAAAAGTTAAAAAAATAGGTAATTTTTTCTGCTCCTGCCCGGGAGTGCTCACTCCCTGCCCGTGGGTGCTTGCCCGCTTTCGCATTTTTCTTCTCACTAACATTCCCCGGATCAAGCTACCATACTCTTTTTCCAACTGTAATCCTCTTGGCCAGCAACTTTTTAAACTGATATTCTCCGGAATACAGGCGTAGATACTGCCAAAAAGAGGTTCCGCGAGACAGTCAAATATCTCTTTACCAAAACGCCGTTTATAAAATTCAGCTAAACTAATGTCCCTTTCTTCTTTCCAAGGTGGAAGTATAAGGTCAAAACCAGCACGTATTTTACCCCGCCAACTTAGGAAAGGACAAAAAATTAGGTCAGAAAGGCGGGTTGGAGCGAGGGATAATAAACCTTTGGGTAGTTGCCATAACTTACCGTTCAAGAAAACAAAAGTAAGGTGTGCTTCTTCATTTCCACCAATTACTTGTTCGCCGATATCCAATTCTTCAGCCAGTGCTAAGGTATGTGGTTTCTCTGACTCAAAACAGTCCGGTCCACCTTCAATCAAAAAACCATTTATTTTTTCAGTAAGAAAAACACCACCTAATCTCTTCTCTTTTTCAATAAGAGTAATCTCAATTGGTAAATTGATTTCTTTACTTTTCTTTTTAATTTTGTAAGCACAAGTCAACCCACTAATACCACTACCAATAATTGCTACTTTCTTCATTTCTCCAATCCTTTCTTTTCATAAAATTTTTGTCAACAATACCTGCTAATACCTCAATAAATTTTGGCGAAGTATTTAAGCACTCCATACGGATTAAATTTAATCCATTTTTTCAGCATATTTTTTGTTGGCAGAAGACATAGGTTCCCTTATTTTCCTCTTTGGTGCAGATGAGGTCCTCTTCTATCCCCAGTTCTTTGGCGAGTTCGAACACCCAGGGTTTAAACCGACGAAGCAGTCCGATCCGCCTTCCAAGATAAAACCCTTTTCTTTCTCGGTGGTCAGCTGTCCTCCCAATCTCCTTTGTTTTTCCACCAATAGATAGTCGGTGCCTACCTTCTCCAGCAACCACCACAGCATTTTTCAAGATGAACACCTCCTTCCTAACGTTGTATTATTTGAGAATTTTTTCACAATATCAATGTCCGAATTGCTACTCCAAATTGTATCGTTGCCTCAAATAAAAATCCACTTGAAAAGGAGTGAGTAAGATTTGAAGGAAAAGATAGGGTGATAAT
>JBFMAG010000094.1 GCA_040755895.1 Actinomycetota bacterium
AGTGCTAAACTCTCCATTGGGACCCCTTTCTTTGGTTGTTGGTTTTCTTAACACAATCCAAACTACCAAAGATTGGGTCCCATTTCTATCTCAAAATTTTTCAATCACCAATAAACGGAACTCTACTATGGGAATTCGACCCCAACTATTAGCACATAGTATATTGATATCTTCCTTTTCACCATGTACAATAAAAATCACCAAAGAAATAAAAATAAATCTCTACTGCCGATCATCGAAGCGTTTTCGGGCCTATAGCTCAGTAGGTTAGAGCGCACCCCTGATAAGGGTGAGGTCCCTGGTTCGAATCCAGGTAGGCCCACCATATTTAGATCGAAGAAAAATTATTCATCTAAATCCTACGGAATCCATCTGGATTTTAAAAGGGTCAAAGCGCTATATAAATAGCAGATGGCTGTCGTACCAAGGGAGTCTGAAGTGGAGGTACTAAAGGTCTCATCAAAATCGAATCCAAACTCTGTAGCAGGGGCTTTAGCTGCCGTGTTGCGAAAGAACGGAGCAGTTGAGATTCAGGTTATTGGGGCAGGGGCACTCAATCAGGCAATAAAAGCAGTCGCCATCGCCAGGGGTTTTGTTGCCCCGAGCGGGCTCGACCTCATTTTTCTTCCCGCTTTTGCTGATGTCGAAATAGATGGGGAAGAGCGCACGGCCATTAAAATCCGCATCGAATCCCGTTAAAATATTTCATGGATTTTAATTCAAAACCCAAGCTAAAGCGCACAAGTGCGACTCTTTTTTTGTTTTAGAAGGATTTAAAGGCTTGATGATTCTTCTTGGCTTGAGCTACTTAGTGGTTAAACTGGCAAAATACTTTGGAACCCATTTCTATCCGACTTCTTTTGAAATCCATTCCATGCTCGATGTGGTTCTTGCAATCTTTATAGTAATAGAGCTGTCCGAATCACGATAGCCTATGCAGCTGAAAGGGAAGTATTGCCCACTGTACTCGGGGCTGTGAATTTCACGAGGTGTCCAGGTCAAGATAAAAGGAATTTGAAGGCAGAAATTCACAAATGTTCACAATGTGGCTATGAAGTGGAAATTTTCTCAGATGAGATGGGAACAAAGTGCAGACAATGTGGTGCCATGGTCTATCGCGAGAGGGTGCCCTCTTGCATTGATTGGTGTAGTGCGGCGAAATTTGCCTCAAGAAGAAAAATAATCGACTTACTTAAAGGATTTTAAAAAAGGAGGTTGCAATGGGCAGAACCGAAGAAAATTTACGGAAAGCCTTTGCCGGCGAGTCTCAGGCGAGAAGCAAATACACTTTCTTTGCTCGAAAAGCAAGGGAGGAGGGCCTTGAGCAGATCGCGGCGATTTTTGAGGGAATTCGAAAGCTTGACGAGAGGAATTTGGAGCGCTATTCTTGGTTTGCACAATGTGAGCTCCCATGATTCTTAAAATTATCTCTATTTTTGATTAAGTTTTCAAAGAAAGGATGGGCAAAAGTGAGAGTTGTTTTGAAGCGAAAATCTCCCGCTGAGGTAGAAAAAGCAGAACAAAAATGGGCTGATCTTGATTTGGAAGCAGGATTCCTTTATTGGGAAGAAATTGGGAAAAGAGCAAGAGAGCAGGGATTAAAAAGGCAAGCACGCTTGGCAAAGAAGGAAATTAAGAGAATCGTAAAAGAGAATAGCAGACTTCTTACGCAAGAAAAATTTGAGCAGTTCTTAAGCACTAATAAAATTAAATATGCCGCCTGTGATAAAAAAGTAGCTGAAGATTTTGATAAAGCAATATGGGAGTACAAATTCTGGGGGCAGATACCAAATTGGCTAAAGACGGTTATTTCCTGTAGTGTTTTGGGAATTTTTTACTCTGTAGCCATTGGATCACGCCTTACCTCCTGTTATCAATATATGCCTCTTGAAACTTTTACCGAACCAATGCCTGCCCCGGCGCTTGAAATTCTAGAGCTCGTAAAAGAAGTTCCGGACACAGGTGCTATTGAGCGCATAGCTCTCTTTGAGGTTGTAAAAAAACACCCAGACCCAATCCTTGCTATAAAAGTTGCAGGTAAATGGTACAGTCTTTACCAATGGTAATTTTTTCTAAAGGAGGTCGCCTCAGGCGGATCATCTCCACTAGAGCCGAGAACAGTAAAGAGTGAGTATTTAAAGATAAAGGAGTTAAAAACTCCTAACGCTAACTAATAATAAATATGGGGATGTAGCTCAGTTGGGAGAGCGCCGCCCTTGCAAGGCGGAGGTCGTGGGTTCGAATCCCGCCATCTCCACCAGCTTATGGGGTATATTTGAAAGATTTCGCTCAGGTTAAGATGAATTTTGTCCATATGCGGAGCCAAAACCGCTAAAGCTTCGGCTTTTTTATGGACTCCCAAAGTTCCCGAAATTTCCGCCGAGGTTGTACACTTTGTCTTTAGAAAGTGGAAAGTTAAAGAATAAATTATTGATACTTGCTGTTGCCTTTTTGATATTTCTATCATCAACGGGGATTGCTCAGGCCTGGAGCAATGGAGGCGATGGTGGTAATGGGTTCGGTACCCACGATTGGATTCTCAAGGAAGCACTTGATACTATACCCTCTTATACTTCTTGGCTGGATTATAATGCCGCTCAGCAGGCAACAGATGATCCTGATACCATCTTTCATGATTACTACTATCATGTCTATGATATATGGGGTGAGACCTATGGAAATTCGCCGCTGAAAGTTCAAGAGTATTTTGATCAAGCCATTCAATATCTAAAGCAAAAAGACTATCACCATGCCAGCATAGCAGTTGGATTAATGAGTCATTATTGGGCTGATACAAACAATCCTTTGCACACCGATCAGTGTGACGACGAGGATAAGATGCTCTCTAACTATGAATTAGCGGTTAACACCAGAACCAACGAACCAGACGAGTCAGTATTCTCCATTGTCATGATGGTGTAAATTATGTTGATGACCCAACCCAAGCTACAAAGAATGCTGCCTATTTTGTCCACGACTATTATACCCACTAGTAAATGAATATATAAGCAGTAGCTTTGATGAAAGCCTCCATAATATTACTCAAACTTGCCTCAACCAAGCAGTTAATGGTTCATCTGACCTAATATATTCAATTTGGGCACAAGCACAAGCCTCCTTTCCCGATGTCCCCCAGACCACTGGGCATACGATGAGATCATGTTCATGGCCTCTCAGGGGATAATCTCCGGTTACGCCGATGGACTCTTTCGTCCAGCCGATCCTGTGTTCAGGTCACAGTTCACGAAGATGCTCGTGAACTCCCTGGGGATACCTTAAATACAGAGTAAAGGGTTATTTCACCGATCAATTTGACGAACTCATCGAGGATTAATCTTTTCTTACTTTTAGTTGCTCTTTGATATCTAGCTGCTACTTCTCTGGTTACTACCCTCTTTTCCTTCATAGTCAGTGCCATGGTGGTTGCCTCCTCTTCTTAGACCGTCCCTATCTTGAAGAGGCAAACCAAAAGTTCATTCCTTTTCAAGTAGATTTTTATTTGAGGCAACGATACAATTTGGAGTAGATTTTTAGTGAGGCAATTCAACTCCTTGATATATCCTCCCAGTTCAAGTAATATATCAATAGTTTCAGAGTCTTCCAAAGAGTTCAAGTACTGTCCAATATGGTCCACATCCTCTTTTTGGCCTGGTTAAGAAAAAGTTCAAGTTTTTTTCTGATTGTGTTTTTTGATGAAGTTTTGAAAGCCTCTCGGGACACACATATATCTTTCAATCGCATCCAATTCCTTTCTTGAGGTCAGCTCCTGATTACGAAAAATAATTTGAAAATTTATTAGTTTTTAGAAGGAGTTCAGAAATTAGCGTCGAATGGAGATGGAAGAAAAGTAGTAAGAGGGGTAACAGGGGTTAAAAACTTATCAGCAGCATAGGATATTAGTTTGAAACCAACTCAAAAAGTTGGTTTTTTAGATTTAAGAGGCATATTCTGGAGGAGAATTTTAAGTTTTGTAGAAGTTAAAAAAGAAAATATTATTTGTATTATTAATAGTCCATATTATTCAAAGGAGGGGCATTTATAGAGGATTTCGAAAGATGAGCATCGACAGGCAATATTTTACATGTCGATTTTTTCTTTTCGCGTTCAGAGTGGAATATTAAAGTAGCCACGTAAGTATGGGTAGTAGCTTAGTGTGTAGACAACGAATTAGTTATTTATTCATCACAAATACTTCGCAATAAACACTAATTAAATTATCAATATTCCCCCAAATGGAACTAACCCCAAAAGTAAAATCACTAATTGTTACCACAATTTATAGTTTGACAAAATTTCAAAAATTCTCGCAGAAACAGACCTTCAGAACTTTTAGGTTATTTTCGCCAAAGTGAAGTAATTATTGAAAAGATTATCATCCTTGAAAACAAGATAAAAAAGAGGTTGATCCTTTTAAGGACCAACCTAGGCTTTGAAAAAATTGCCCTCCGATAGGCTTTCTTTTCGGCCCATTCATATTAGTGTAGCTTTTTGGAAAGTTCAAGTAGAGGATGGGAGGGGCCAAAGTTTTGAGCGACAAACGCTTATTTTGAGCAAATTTGTTGTCGCGAAAGGAGGTGAAAAAGGATGAAAAAGCTGTTAGCGCGGTTCCTGGTTCTTACTCTGTTGGTAACCTTCAGTGGGGTAGGACTGGTAGCCCCAGCGGGAGCTACCGTAATTAGCACCCACACCTTTTATTGGGGTCCGGCTCATGACCCTTGGGTTAAAATTGTGGAAAGAGTTTATGATGAACAGCAGACTCAAGCTAGGACTTTTCCAGCCGGACAGAAGCTCTTTGAGTATGAGGTGACCAATATAAAGTATAACCCCCCCGGTGGTAATGGTCTGAGTGGATTCAACATCCGTTTAAGAAATGGAGTCACTAATGCAGATGTATTAAGTATGATCGGACCTCCTGGCTGGAGTTGTTACAATGGGACTGGACCTGCAGGATCGGGAAATGTGGAGTGGGACATAAGGGCAAGTGTTGGAACGGGGCTTATGCCAGGCCAGACAGGTATCTTTGGCTTCACCGTTCCAGCTACTCCCCAGTTTAGACCGACTCTGTACCCAGATGATTTTGGGAACTGGATGCACAGTTGGAACGTGAACGATGTCCAATTCGCTTTATTCTTTGGTCCCATCTCCGGACCCAAGAAGGTAAAGGTCATCGGTCCCAGTGACGTGATAAGCCCACCTGAGGATCCACTTCATCCTCAGGATATGACCAGGGAAAATGACGAGCAGACTTTGTCCCGCACCCTGCCCATAAATGTTGATGTGGTCCACACTCTGTTCATAAACACCTATCGCAAGCCCTGGTGGCCCTGGCCAGAAACACCTGAGGTTCTCGAAGCCTTGGCGGCTGAGGGTATCACCCCAGAGGTGGTGGGACTGGCAAGAGCCCTGGAATCCGAAGGGATCGCCGCAGGCTTAGGGCGAGCTAAATATCAAGAAGCGGGAAACTACACTTTACCAGAGACGGAAGAAGAGGCTCTAAAATTTAAAATACCGCCTGAGATGGATGATATAGGAATTCCCGCCTGGAATGCCACCGGCTTAGCCTTTGACACACTTTCTGCAGCAGATCTTTGGGAAGAGGTCTTGGCTCCCGAGGTGGAGATAGTTCCTCCCACACAAGGAGAGATGGCAGCGGCCGTTGATGAGCTCAGGGCAGCAATTGAGCCCCATGTCGATCAGATAAATGAAGCCATTGCAAAGGGTGAGCCCTCCAATCTTCCCCAGCTTCTGGAGGGAAAGGGTGTGGAAACAGCACAGGGCATCACCACTGATGTGATAGATAGGCTTTCGCCCACTGCCAGGGCCATTCTCTTCTTGCTCAACCACAAAAATCCCTGCCGGCAGAAGGACAAATTAGAGTTGGGTGACGTCTCGCCAAGCCTTCGTCCCGGAAGGGATGGTTTTGACCTGGCGGTAAAGTCAAACGATGAGTGGATAGAGACTATCTCCTGGACCAATCTTAGGGGCGTGGTAGGAGATGATGCCGAAGGTTGGACAATCCCCGCCAACCAAATGCTGGTATTCAAGAATGGGCACCCCATCCCCAATGGCTGGGTCTCTCCCAAGTACCACATCCACTATGCTCAGGAGAACATCTGGGTTATCTTAAAGCCCCACTGGAGCATCCATGCTGGCAAATATGTGGGTTCCATAACCATAACCGCAACTCAAGTGTAAGTGCCACAAAAGAGGGGCAAGAGTCACTCTTCGTCCTTTCAAACTTATCTTTCAGCCTGATCTTGAGAAAACCAGCTATATTCGGTATTGTTATTCTCACCTGATAAGTATTTAATTGTGGAGCTGAATGAGTTGAAATTGACTAAGCGAAGGACAAGCATCTTCTTTACCTGGTTTGCATCTATACTTTTACTGGGAACAATTCTTATTCCCCCAGCTTATGCTGGAATGGGAGTTGTTCCCTCTAAGATTGAGCTCACCCTAGATAGGGGAGAAAGCGAAGATGTGCCACTTATCATACCCAATAACTCTCCCACGCCACTTAAAGTTTCTTTCTCCACTTGGGATTTTGCTCGAGATGAAAGGGGTATTCCCTATCCCATTGGTCCTAAAGATGTTAAAACCTTTCGGGGGTGTGGCAGTTGGGTAACTTTCGCCTCTAAAAAAATCCACGTGGATACTGGAAAAGCAGGAAAAGCTGTCTTTACTGTCACCGTTCCCCCTGATGCTGAGTTTGGCACTTATTATACTTATATCAAGGCTTTTGGAGCTCCCTCACCTCTTAAAAAAGCTGGTGTAGCCATTAACTATATAATCAATGCGTTACTTTTGGTAACGGTGGGCCGGAAAGGTGGCGTTCCCGTTCTTAAACGCTCAGCTTATTTAAAAAGCTTTTTTGTCAAACGCTTCAATTTTACCAGTCCCGTTTTGTTTACAACTAAAATTTCAAATACTGGTAATGTACATCTTAACCTCACTGGAAAGATTCAGATTAAAAAGGGCAAGGTTATTATGGAGACTATTCCCATCAAAGAATCTACTTTACTTCCCATGAACACCTTTCCTATCATCAAAGCTTGGGGGAATCCTCCGCTATTTGGTAAGTTCAAAGCGGAATTTACTGGAAATGTAGGGTTAGACAAACCTCTTACCGATCAAAAAACTTTTTGGGTAATATCCTGGAAACTGATAGTTGGAATTTTAGGGCTTTTTGTTCTATTGATCTTCCGAAAAAGTTGGAAGAAAATAAAGACACGGCTCGCCTCCCGCCGCAATTTACCAGGTTGAAGATATGAGAAACCTGGGTTCCACGATGCACCGCCATCGACGCCGATGGTTTTTTTATCCACAGCAGGATTTACATGCTACTGTCGAATATACAAAATGGAGCGCCGTGGTGAATGGTAGCAGTGAATTTGAGATTCTCTCCTCAGCCGTGACGGCTAGGAAGTCAGGTTGCTGCTTCCGCTCGATGCTGGCTCGTATGGGCTCGACGGCTGGGGAAAAGTCTCGGCATGGGTCCTCCGGAGGCGGGTCTCTCCAGGCTTAGTACCAAATTAGTACCAAACGTAGCCAAAACAGGGTAATTTAAGGTGATCTTGGGTAACTACCACTTGAGAATCTTCCCAGCTAAGGTGATGTATTAGAACCTATCGTTATCCAAGAAAATTTACCAGTTTGGGACTTGCAAGGCGGAGGTGGGTTCGAATCCCGCCATCTCCACTTTTTTATTTTTATTCTCTCTTGGATCTGGATATCTTGATCTCAAACATAATTCCACCTTTTTAACTCGCTTTTGTTTCTGCTATCATAAAGTGAATTGTAAATCTATGGGAAGGGAACGATATGTCCGACTACTACCGTTTCCTAAAAGCTTGCCGGCGTCAACCCGTCGACTGTACCCCGGTGTGGCTTATGCGACAAGCCGGCAGGTATCTCAAGGAATACAGTAAGATACGAAGCAAAGCCACTTTTTTGACCATGTGCAAAACCCCCGAATTAGCTGCGGAAGTCACCATCTTGCCCGTAGACAAACTTGGGGTGGATGCGGCAATTCTGTTCTCGGACATACTTCTTCCCCTAGAAGCTATGGGGATAGATCTAGAATTCGTCGAGGGAAAGGGACCGATCATTCACAACCCCATTCGCGATCGATTAAGCGTTGATGCTCTGTCCGTCATGTATCCTGAGGAGGAAGTCCCCTTCGTGATGGAGACCATCCGAATGGTTCGCCGCCATTTAGAGGGAAGGGTACCCCTCATAGGTTTTTCGGGAGCACCCTTTACTTTGGCCAGCTATCTCGTGGAGGGGGGACATTCCCGGAATTATATCTACACCAAGAGCATGATGTTTCAGGAACCCTCAACATACCACGCCCTTATGGATAAGCTCACCAAGGTTGTGACCTCCTATTTAAATGCCCAGATACGAGCGGGGGTCCAGGCGATTCAAATCTTCGATACCTGGGTCGAGTGTTTAAGCCCCGGCGATTACAGAGAGTATGTGATGCCCTATACTAAACGGGTCATCGATGGATTAAACCGTCAAGCAAGCGATGAATATCCCATGGATCTGAAGGATGTTCCCCTGATCCATTACGCCAGGGGTGGAGCGATGCTCCTTGAATCGATGAAGGAGGCCGGTGGAGATGTGATCGGCATTGACTGGCGCATCGATCTAGATATAGCCTGGGAACGCCTCGGTTACGATGTTGCCATCCAAGGGAACCTCGATCCAACCGTTCTTTTTGCTCCACCGGAGGAAATCGAAAGGCGAGTCAAGGATATTTTAAATCGAGCGGGCAATAGACCGGGACATATCTTCAATCTCGGTCACGGCGTTTTGCCACAGACACCGGTAGAGCACGTCATCTTCATGGTGGAGGCAGTCCACGAGTACAGCAAAAGGCTGTGAAGAGTCGAATGTCGAATGTCGAAAGCCGAGAACCAAAAATAGGTGTTCTTCTCCTGGGTTTCGGGGCCCCGGACAGCCTTGAAGCGGTTGAACCCTTTTTATATAACATCCTTTCCTCTCGTGGGGAGATTTCCCCGCTCGATTTCAAGAGGCGATTCGAGGAGGTTATCCAACGTTATAGGGAGATTGGCGGGCGCTCGCCCCTTCTTGATATCACGAGAGAGCAGGCGCAGGCACTCGAGAAGCGACTAAACATGGGAGATCGTGGTTTAAAGGTTTATATCGCCATGCGTCATTGGCATCCCTACATTCGGGATAAGGTTAAAGACATCATCGGCGATGGTATCAAACGCGTTGTCGTTCTCAGTCTCTCTCCCCAGTACACCAGGATGACCACGGGCTCAAACATTGAGGAATTGAAACGGGTTCTCTCCGATCTCAAAGCCGATCTTGAAGTCACTTACATCGAGAGCTGGCATGACTCACCTTTTTATCTCGATGCCCTGGCGGAGAAAGTCAAGGAGGGATTGGCTTGGTTTCCCGAGGAGCACCGCGAAAAAGTCCAGGTGATTTTCAGCGCTCATAGCTTGCCCAGGAGGCTCATCAGATGCGGAGATCCCTATTTAGAACACTTGAAAGCCACAATTGCCGGAGTTTTGGAGCGCATT
The DNA here is from genome assembly GCA_040755895.1 of Actinomycetota bacterium. NCBI lineage: Bacteria > Bacillati > Actinomycetota > Actinomycetota bacterium. The sequence goes on from JBFMAG010000094.1 coordinate 9,558, forward strand.
GGTCCGATACCATGGCATCTGGCGTTCCAGAGTCGAGGTGGTCCAGGTGAGTGGCTGGAGCCGGAAATCGATTCCGTCCTTGACAGACTGGCAAAAGAGGGAAGCCGCGAAGTCCTGGTGGTACCCATAAGTTTTATATCCGACAACGTTGAGATCCTCTACGATATCGACATCGAATTGCGCAAACGAGCGGAATCGAAGGGAATCACGAAATTTCACCGTGCACCCTCGCTCAATGCCTCCCCAAGGTTCATTGAGGCCCTCACCCGGATCGTCCTGGAACATCTTTCAAAGAAGGGATAAAATTCTAAAATCCTCTTTTTGGACTACTTATTGCCTCATGTAAAAATCTATACGAAAGCATGATAGCCACATCAAAAATATATTCGAAATCTTTGATTTCTTTCTGTTGTTCTCCTCTCAATTCCTCTTTTAAGGTTTTAAGTTTCATCAGTTTGTTTTGGAGTTTGGTGATTTTTTTCAGTTCGGCTGGATTTGGTCTAGCATATTCTTCTTTTAGCCTCTCCTTGTTCTGTTCGGAGTTACCTTGCTGCATGATCCAGATCTTCTTCAAGGCCAAGAGAACTTTTCGGTCATATTTTCTCTTGACTTTCCTTCTCCTTCCTTTTCCTCCCAGGATTATCACCCTATCTTTTCCTTCAAATCTTACTCACTCCTTTTCAAGTGGATTTTTATTTGAGGCAACGATACAATTTGGAGTAGCAATTCGGACATTGATATTGTGAAAAAATTCTCAAATAATAGAACGTTAGGAAGGAGGTGTT
>JBFMAG010000095.1 GCA_040755895.1 Actinomycetota bacterium
GGGAATTTGCATCAGGAATTGAAAGAGGCTACCTACGACGATGCCCAATGCCAAACTAACGACTCCCATCTTAGGAGCTAAAAACACGATGCAAGCAATGATAATGAAATTCCATAACACTGGAGATAAAGCGGGAGCCGTAAAATGTTCATAAGAGTTGAGAATTCCCATAACCACACCGGCCAATGCCATGAACAAAACCGATGGAAAAAGTATCCTGGTCATGATCAGAGCAAGTTTAAAGGTCTGTGGCTTATTGGTAAAGCCGGGGGCTAGGATTGAAATGAGTTGAGGAGCGAAGATCATTCCCAATCCAAGAAAAAGGCAGAGTATGAGCACCATGAGATTGATAACCGAACTGCATACTTCCCAGGCGCCTTTCCTGTCTCCCCTCGCGAGATAGGAGGTAAAAACGGGAATGAAAGCAGAACCAATGGCGGCATCCGCGAGAAGCATTCGGAAAAGATTTGGCAAGATGAAAGCCACTCGGTAGGCATCGATCTGAACGTGAGCACCAAAATAAGCCGCCATAACCTGCTCTCTCACCAGACCAAAGATTCGAGATAGCAAAGTGGCAGCCATAACTATGACCGCTGCCATGGCTAATTTTGGGACACGGACGAGATATTCTTGCTCGGATATCTCCATTTCATCCATATTTCCGGCTTTCGATGAACTATCGATGGCTTATTATATCATTGAAGTTTTTTGCGAAAAAGAAAGATATGAAACCTGCAGCATTATCCAATCGACACGGGATCAGCATTGCAAGCATTCTCTTGAATGAGGGGAAAAGATATGGTAGACTCACAAAGACAAAAAGGAGGAGGTCAAAGGGTGGCTCGAATAAAATCTCAGATCAAGAGGATGAAACAGGCGGAGAAACGACGGTTGAGGAATAAAAGAGTCAAATCCGCCATTAAAACCTATATTTCCAAGTTTAACGAGGCCATTGAGTCCAAGGATAAAGATTCGGCGAAGGAAGCTCTGGAGAAAGCGATAAAGGCTTTGGATAAGGCTGTTTCCAAGGGCGTCATTCATCTGAATAGCGCTGCGAATAAAAAATCAAAACTCATGAGGAAATTTAACGCGCTAATGAAGGCAAGCGCATAAACCTTCGCTCATTTTTCTTTCCCGTTTAATAAGGTCATTGTTTTCTGCCGAATTTTATTTCATTTACTTCAAAATTTTGACCACTAAGGTTTCCAATATCAATCGGGGGTTCTTGTCGCTGCTCTTCATATCCAAATCTGCTTTCAATAGAAGCTCATAAGCCCGTTTCAACTGTTTGAACGAAAAGTTTCGACATTGTTGCTTGAGCCTTTCAACTGCAAAAGAGGGAAGTTCTAATTCCCGCATTAACTGCCGCTCGTTGGCTCCCCTTTCAAGAAGAACCTTCGCTTTAAGCAACAACCTGAACTGCCTAACGATCATATGAAAGATGCTAGTGATGGTCTCTCCCCCTTTAAGAAGGCAATCCAAAGCGCTCAAGGCATGAGTCTCGTCTCGCCTTGAAATGAAATCCATCAGGTCAAAAATGGTATCTCCGGGTGTTTTACCGGTCACGTAATTTATATCCTCAATATCGAGCTCCTTCTTGTCATCGTAAAATAGGGAGATTTTTTCTATCTCGTTTGCAAGCCTGCTCAAATCCTGACCAATGGTTTGAAAGAGAAATTCCGCCGCTGATTTGGTCACCACTTTCCCTTTCTTCAAAAATTGCTTTTTAATCCAGTTAGGATAATCTTTCCTGAATCGGAGTTTATACTCATGGATCTCCCCAAATTTCTCAATGGCTTTGTAAAGTCTATCCGATTTGTCCAGCTTACCCGCGACCAAAACTAAACAGGCATGTTCAGAGGGATTTTTAAAATAGTCGGACAAAAGCGATACTTCGGATGGAGAGAGTTTATCCGCATCCTTTACCACAACGAGACGCCTATCGGAGAGAAAAGGAACGGTCTGAGCTGCCTGGATCATGGTCGAGGTACTATCTTCCCCGCCTCGAAATTCCATGTAGTTAAAATCGAGAGGAGCCTCCTTTGCAAAGCGTGCCTTTAACCTATCCAGAGCCTCCTCCAAAAGCAACTTTTCGCTCCCATAGATGAGATAAACGGGCTTTAAGCTCTTAAGACCTCTTCGTGCTTTGGTCATGATCTCTCCCCGAGTTCAATATCTCCCAACGACTTCGGACATTGGGGCTGTTGACAAAGTCATTGCAAGGAGCGATAGCGACGAAGCAATCTCATAAACTCCCTTATAAAACAGGAGATTGCCGCGCTCCCTGCGGTCGCTCGCAATGACAAACAGGGTTTTCAACAGTCCCATTGGGCCTAGGATTCAGTCTAGTCTGATACTCCCCAGTAATAAGTCGGTCATAAATCACCGAATATCTTCTAAAATAGATGGGCTAAGGAGGCGACTGTGCAGCCCACCGTTAAGGGCAAATTGCGTGGCCCCTAATCTATTTCTCGGTAATGACTCGAAAATTCTCGCCATCGGTTGATATTGTAACATCTCCATCTCTATCCGTACGGTAAATTTTTGCCCCCAAGGATTTTAATTTCCCCAAGGTCGATTTGGCTGGGTGACCAAAGGGATTACCCTCCCCCACGGAAATCACCGCCACCTGCGGTGATACCTGCCTCAAGAATTTAAAATCACCTCCATTGGCACTCCCATGATGAGGTACTTTCAAAACGGTACAATGCAAGACCCGCCCACCGGACGGGCAGGTATCCCCGCAGTCCAAAAGCAGGGATTGCCCCTCCCTCTCAATATCTCCAGGGAATAAAAGCGAGAAATCACCGTATGTTAGCTTTAAAACCACGGAATTGTTGTTTAGATCCGAATTTGTACCGGTCACAAATTGAGGACGCGGATGAAGAATCAAGATTTTGAGCTTCCGCTCCCTTGATCCTATCTCGTATTCCTGTCCTTTTCGAGCGAGACGATATCGAATACCCCTCTGATCTATTACCGTCAAGAATTCTTTATAAAGATGAGAAGTATGAGGTTGTCCCCCATCTAAGATCATTCCCACCTCAAAACCTTCAACTACTTCAGTTAAGCCACCCAGATGATCCGCATGGGGATGGGATAAAACCAACAAATCGATTTTTCGAATCCCTCTTGCAGTTAAGCTTCGCCGCATGCCATGTGAATCCTCCCCACCATCTATGAGTATATTTTCGCCGCTTGGCATTCGCATGAGAGCTGCGTCACCCTGTCCGACATCAAAAAAGGTTACCGTGAAATCCTTCGGAGGCGCGCTCTTTCCAACCTGCCACCATATGATCCCCGCCATTAAAACCAATGCCACTATGAGCAATCTCTTAAAATTGAAATTCCTTGGGCGACCAACGGATTTTCGCCATCGCTTCGAGGAGTAAATCCCAGCTATGACGGTAAAATAATAAAAACAGATACTCAAGGAAGAAGGAGTTTCCCAATATATGGAGCTCGCAGGCAAAGAAGCAAACAAAGATGTGATTTTAAGCACATATTCTAAAAGCAGACCGGTAATTTTAAAAATGGGGCAAGCTAGAAAGGGCGAGAAGATTCCCATAAAGCTGGCCGCAAGACCCAGTCCAAGGATAGGAGCAATGGCGGGGACCACAAATAGGTTACTCACCACCGCTACGAGGGAAAGCTCATTGAAGTAATAAACCAGGATAGGAGCGACTCCCACCTGAGCGGCAATGGATAAGGAGAGTAGCTCGCTGACCCTCCTCGGAAATAATCCAACCAACTTAGAGTTTAGAATGGGAGCGATAAGGATGATCGCCAAAGCCGCTGCAAAAGATAGTTGAAAAGCCACATCGTATAAGAGAAAAGGATTATAAATGAGTAGAATGAGAGCTGCCACGGAGATAGCTGAAAGTAGGTTTTTCTCCCTCCCGAGAAGCCAACCCAAAAGTCCCACCGCAATCATGATTGAAGCCCTGAGCACCGAAGGGCGACAACTGGTGAGCAAAACATAGAAAAGCATGAAAAAGGCGATTAAAGCCGATCTGGCGATGGGATTGAGCCTTAAAATTGAACTCAACAGATAAGCAATTGTAGCAATCATTCCCAGATGTAGCCCAGATACCGCCAAAACGTGCATCACACCGGCCTTTCGGAAATCATCCTCAATGATTCCGGAGATACGCGAGCGGTCTCCGAGTAGGAGACCGGTGAGCAAGCCAGCTTGATCCTTAGAGAGAAAAGAAGAAGTCTGGCTTTTAATCCTGGTTCGAAATCCCGTTATGATGTTCTGGATTGGATTATTCGACATTTGGGTGAACTTGATGCGGCGCTCAGCACAGGTTGTATCTACCACAAAAAAGGTTTGAATCCTTTTCCGATACAAGTGCCGAGCATAACGAGGGTGAACATTGGATATAAGTACGGGTTTGCCTCTAATCCTAAGCTTCTGCCCCGCTTGTATCCTGTGGAAGTTGGGACTCTTGATAATTACTTTTGTAAGCTCACATGCTTTCAAATGCCGTTGCGTGGCATCGATGCTTTCCACCTTAAGATCAAAGCGCAATTGATCTCCTTTTAAACTTGGTTCACCAAGGACTGTGCCACCTATCACCACGCTTTTGCCTCCCCTAGCTAAAGGAACTAAAATGCTTCCTCCAAGAGAAGTGATCACTAGGGAAGTGAGGAATATACCGAGGAGAAGGAAGACAAGAAATGGTATGAAATAGCCGAATTGGATGGGATAGAGGAAATGAATCCCCAGCAAAATAAGGGAGAGAAGGACGAGTAGAAATGAAAGAATGGGAGATATTTTGAAAAGGTCTTCCAAAACTATGCCTAAGATGAAGACCAAGGTCAGAAAAAAGATTGGAGGAAAATCACACTGTTGCATAGATCAAGTTTTGCATCAGATCAACTCTGTAGTTTTTATCTTTTGAAGTTAATTCACAGTAACCCTATCCTTAATTTGTTCGAACTTCTTGGGACCGATGCCCTCAACCTTTTGAAGATCGTCAATGCTTTTAAAGCCCCCGTTGGACTGGCGATATTCGATTATCCTTTGAGCCAGGACTGGTCCAATCCTAGGAAGCTGATCTAGCTGTTCAACCGAGGCTGTGTTTAGGTTAATGGGACCATCAACGGTACCATTTCCCGACAGCGTGGGAGAGATGCTCTCTCCCGCCTTGACTTCCCCCTCCTTGGGTACATAAATTTTTTGACCATCCACCAATTTGGCTGCCAAATTAAGTGCATCGAGATTCGCATCAGGGGTGGGACCACCTGCCACCTGGATGGCATCGGTAACCCTCTTTGAACCGGATAGTTCGTAAACACCTGGCACCCTCACGGCTCCACAAACGTGAACCACAACCTTTAATGGCTTTTTCGCTCTTTGAACTTTTCGTTCAATGGGAGTTATCTCCTTGACGGAGGTTGTTGCGGATTTGCTTCTCACATAAAGAATCCCTCCTCCTAAAAGAAGGAGGCTCACCAAAAAAATGATGGCGACAAGCTCCACGCGGCTAAAATGCAATCCCGCCGATGAAATCTTTTCCCCGATTAAAGTCTTAAGATCCCTCCTGAGATCCTCCATGTTTCTTAAGTTTTCCTATTTCCACTTGATGTCAAATTGTATCGATGTTAGGAGAAATCTCCAGGTGTCGTAATTGTCGACTAGTCTTAAGAAGATATCTAATGGCGCAAAATGAAAAGATGATCATTGAAGATAGCATGGCAATCGATGTTTCAATCCATGATCGTCTTTGCTCTTTACCTCTTAATCTCCCTTTTTGCCCCATCTTGATTTCCCCCTCAGGTTGAGCGGGAGAACTCGTAGAAGTCGGAAGGGATGCCAATGATGCAGATTGAGTATTTTGATTTACTTTCTGACAATTTTCCTCAAGGATGATGGAAGAATGGGACACAGGGATAGTATGGGAAGCTGGGATAGTGCAAATATCCGAAGCAATTTCAGGGCGAGGTTTCTCGCCTGATTTAGTCTCAAGGATGGGGTCAGGGATACTTTCTAAGGCAGGACTCGGATTTGGTTTGAGGCTTGGATTTGGTTCAGGATTTGGATTCGACTCTGAGACGGGCTTCGTAGAAAACTCAAAATGAGGAGAGGAGCTAGCCGGCTGGTTTTGGAGGATGGGGAGGACAGTAATGTCAGCCGACGATGAGGTCTTCTCTGAAGATATGGATTCCATGGGCGGGAGGTGAGGTAACCACTTTTCAGGATCTTCATAAACTGGATTTCCCCTGGTTTTGGTCGAAAACATTCCTAGATGGAGATGGGAAATGGGAGAAGAGATTTCACCCACCGAGGATATGGTCCCTACAGAGTCTCCTTGATTCACCCATTGACCTTTGCGAACAGAGGCATCTACGGAAATATAAGTCGTCGTTAAGCCATTGGGATGATCGATGGAAATGTAAGGCTCTCCTCGAGGAGTTTTTCCGACCCAGTGAACGCTTCCCTGAGCAGCAGCGATAACCTTTTCACCCACTGAAGCTTTGATATCTATACCTCGATGTTTGCTCTCATCGAATCGTGTTATGATTTCTCCCTTAACGGGCCAAATGAAAGAAATTTCTTGAGACCGGGCAGGAAAAGGGAGAATAAGACCCAATAGGAGTAAAAGAAAAACTATGATTCCGAGACGCCTCTGTCCCAGGATCAGACAAGATTCTCTCAATTTCCCCCACATATTTATGCCCACCACTTCAGCCTAATAGAGAACCGCCTGGGAATAGATTGCACAAAAATTCTTTCCCATACAACTATCCTTTGGGACAGTTTCCGGGGACAGTCCCTCCCCAACACATCTACCTTGCATTATGTTAAATCAAAACCAAATTTCTCCTTCTCAATAGGTCCTTAGTTTTAAGGGCGTAAAAAATTTCAGTGGCTTAGGTTCGAATCGTACCTGATCAATGGCTTCCCCGATACCTCCAAATTTTGTGCGGTGATAGCTCCGATGTATTCTTTCTCTCCCGATATCTTCACTCGACGAGAGGAGTAAATGACCCCGGTTATCCCTCCCTTGCCGGATGACTTTATGTCTCCCTTGGCTATGAGGATGAGACCGTCAACATCCGGTTGGAGGTGCAAATCTCCCGAAATCTCGATTGCTCCCGTGGAGATTATGGTAGCGGTGTTGGTATTCCTTCCAGAGAGTTTCACATCACCGTCGACGAAGATCATTCCTTGCGGTTCTCTTAAATCGATGTCTCCATTTATGTGGGTTCCATGAAATTTGGCTAGATACTCATAGTACTCGAAGTCCACCAAGGGGAAGTCCCGTGGCTCTGCGTGGTCCCGAAGTTCTCCATGGATATTTTGCTTACCGTTGATTATGATCGATCCCACAGCTGTGATGTTTCCTTGAACCTCTGGAGAACCGGATACCACTGCATCACCATTGGAATGGATATTGCCAATTATCTTGGGATTGCCAGTGATCCCCATATCCCTATCCGAGAAGAGCACGTGACTGAAGAGCGTCTTTATAGTGAAATTCCAGGAAGCTTTGGTCTCATTTCCCGCTTTGTCGCTTACTTTGATGGTTACCTCGTGCTCACCCCTGGAGAGATATTCTTCGGGGGTGTAAAGGACCAAGTTTAATTCCGGTATGTAAGTGTGCCCTACCTTTATTCCATCCACCTCCATTCGGATGGAGTCCTCATCTATCCCTATTCCCAGGGGATCATCCTCCACAGTGGCGAAGATAACTGGTTTATGCCATGGAGTATAGCCTCCATCCTCCGGTGTGAGACCAGTTATGGTTGGAGACATAGAATCCGTGAGCAAATCTGGATCCGAGATGCCCTCAATGTATAGATTTTTCCAAAAGATGGCAAACTTTCGTTCATTATCCGAAGAGGGATTTTGAATATGCTGCCAGATGACATACTTCAAGATTTCGTCGAATTTTTCCCCATCCGTGATTGTTGCAGTGATTATGTAGTCTTCTTCTCCTTCGTTCAAGGAGATTTGTTCCTCGGTTTGTAGTATCCCCTCTTGCTCAGCTTGAAATGCTACACCCTCCCAGAAAGCACAGGTTATCTCATCTGGATTTGCCTTAGCCTCTGCTGCATTCAGTGAACCTCCTTCAGCCCAGGCAAATCTTGGAGCAAAACCGAAGAGGAGAGAATTTGCAGCAAACCGGAAGGAAACTGGAAGGTGAACCAGTTTGAAGGGATAAAAGGGAGTAACAACCTCACCATAATCGGGAATATGATTTCTTGCTATGGGGTTATTCGCCCAAGCGTAGACGGCATCCTCAGAAAGGGCAATGTTTTCTTCAGCCCCTTTATCGCGCATCTTTTCAAGGAAGAGCTGCTTCCCTAATGGTCCCATGGCTGCAAGAGCTCCAGCGTAAGCAGCCTGCATCGCTGCGATGCTTCCCACCCACTTCCTGCAGCGGTCTTTGATATACCACTTTGGGAGAGTGGTTCTGAATGCTACTTCTTTAATTTCCTGATCAGATAACGCGGGCTTCTCCTCATGCACATCAATCATCCTGTAGTTAACCATCGCTTTGTAAATCAAATCAGGATTGAATTTCATTCTCAAGGTAAAAGGGAAATCACCCTCCCAGGGAACTATAGGTCCTCTCGTCTCAAAAACGTAAAGTTCATAGAGAGCTTCACCGAGAGCGTGGAGTTTCTCTCCTTTTGACCCCCTGGGACAGATTGGAAACAGATTTTCATTATGGGCTACCCAATCGGCGGAGATATGACCTCCCCAACCAAAACCATATGCTTTATCCTTGGAAGATATATTCGTATCAAGACCAGCCACTTTGAGCATGAGGTAGGCAAAATTTTGGCTCTTGGTGTAGTCTTCTTTGGGATCGGGTGAGTGGACAAAATCTGCCCAATCGTAGTCCTTTCCATCCTCTTTTTTAACCGGTGGATCTCCCATGTTGAACATGTCAGGACCGGTGCCATTGAAGTAATAAATCTCCGGATAATCGAAATCGGAGGCAGAGTACCGATTGATGTGATAATGGGTCACTGGACCCCAGGCGAAAGCGGGAACAGACAAAACTTGGAATATAGCTATTAAAATGGCTATAAAATGTGACTTTCTCATTAGCATGGAGCTTTTTCACCTCGAACCATATCCTATTTCATAGACAGGCAATTTGATCCAACCTTTTTCATTAATATATTGCCGCTGATATGTCTCTTGAAAAGGCTTTTGGTTTACACTGGCAGAGTAATTACCACCCGACCGATGCATCCAGATAAAAGGGAAAGGCGGAGGTGTCCTATCAACAACCTCGTAATCAGCCCCTAAGCTTAATCCTGTTCCATCTTGATAGCTTACGAAAGCATATGTGTCGCTCATTAGACCTTTAATGGGACCTTGGTCTGCTTGATGATAAGTGACTTTTCTAACATTCACACGTGGGTTTAGAAGATAGCGAGTTGAGGGAGGAGGTAGGGAAATGGACTCTCTGAGGGAGGAGTGAACATCGATTCCAAATCCAACTTTTAGAAGGGGAATATGTATCTTTAACATGATACCATATTTTGTCTCCACAAGATCAAGCGTGACACCAGGTATACTTTCTCTTTCATATTCGTTATAACGTTTTTTTAAAGCTTTCAAAATCTTTGTGAATGGTTTACCTTCATGATGGGGGAATGGGAGGTAAACCATCACATTTTTGGGATTCTCGCCTTCTTTGGGACCTATGCCAAAACTATAATCAAACATCACAGTTCGTTCGCGCCTTATGCAACTTTGGCAACCAAAAGTAATTAGGAAAATGCAAGTTAGAATGACCAGCCGCTTAACCAAAGGTTTCACTCCTCCAATGTTAAGTTACAAAGCGGATTTAATTTTGACTTTCACTTCCCCCGTATCGCTTAACGATGAATCATTTGCATCTTGAGCCGTAATTTTAATAGTATAAATTCCATCAGGAGCT
>JBFMAG010000096.1 GCA_040755895.1 Actinomycetota bacterium
TCGACCTACAGCGGCGAGGATTGGCTAAAGAAGCTCACTTGGCATATGTTAAACTGAAGAGAATATAATCCAGTCTGCCAAGGTGGTGGGTTCCGAAGGGCGAATCACCAATTGTTAGAACGCTATCCTTTCTCATGTGATGGTGAGAATTTTAAAAACCAGTGCTATAATTTTTTCAGGATGACCTCCCAAAAAGCTCTTTTAGAGCAACTGAAAATGGTGCCGGATAAACCCGGTGTCTACGTTTTCAAGGACGCCCAAGGGAAAGTTTTGTACATCGGAAAAGGACGTTCCCTATGTAAGAGAATGCGTTCATATTTTCAGAAGATCCACATCTATTCCCCAAAGACCCAGGCGATGGTGGATAAAATCGCCGATTTTGATATCTATGTTACCGACAGTGAGGTCGAAGCCCTCATCCTCGAGTGCAATTTAATAAAGAGGTATCGACCCAGCTTCAACATAAACCTCAGGGATGATAAGAGCTATCCATGCCTCGCAATCACCCTAAATGATGCATTCCCCAGAGTTATGGTGACCAGAAAATTGGGGTTAGAGGGGGCGAGATACTTCGGTCCTTATACGAAAGCCCATGCCATCAGGGACACGCTGGATACATTACGGCGCATTTTCCCGGTTCGGGTATGTAGAGGGAAAGAACCAGGTAAGTCGAGCGGTTCGCCCTGCCTTAACTATCATATTAAGAGATGTCTTGGTCCATGCACTGGAAAGGTGAGCAAAGAAGAGTATCGAAGGATGATCGATCAAATTTGCCTGTTTTTGGAGGGCAAGCAGGAACAGGTCATAGAGCAACTCCAGAGGGAGATGAAGGAAGCTGCAGAAAAGCTTGAATTCGAGAAAGCAGCCAGGCTTAGAAATAGAATTCGAGCAGCTCAACACGTTTTAGAGAGGCAAAGGATCATTTCCTCCACTAAGGAGGACAAGGATGTCATCGCACTCTTTGCACGGGAGGATGCCGCCTGTGTTGAGGTCTTTTTCATCAGGGGAGGCAAACTCATTGGAAGTGAGAGTTTCATCTTGGACAAGGATGAACACGTGAGCGAAAAGGAGCTTTTGACCTCGTTTGTCAAGCAATTTTACCTCACGACTACTTTTGTGCCCCGATATATACTATTGCAGGATGAAATAGAGGATGCGGAGTTGATCGAGGAATGGCTCACCAAGAAGCGTGGCAAGAAGGTGGAGATCAAGGTTCCCCAGAGGGGTGAGAAAAGGAGCCTGGTGGCACTGGCCATCGACAACGCTCGACATGCCTTTGAGCTCCTCGAGGTCAAAAGAAGACTGGAGAAGGAGAGAGCCTTAAAGGCTCTTGCTGAGCTCAAAGAGCGACTCGATCTACCGGAGTTTCCCTACAGGATCGAGTGCTTCGACATTTCAACCATGCGAGGTCGCCAGTCCGTGGGATCGATGGTGGTCTTTGAAAATGGAAGGCCAAGGAACAAGGATTACAGAAAGTTTAAGATAAAATGGGTTACTGGCCAAGATGACTTCGCCATGATGGCAGAGGTCATAAGGCGTAGATTTACAAGGTATTTGGATGAGAAGGAAGGAAGATTTGGCGTCAAACCGGATCTGGTCATCGTCGATGGTGGGAAGCCACAACTTTCGGCGGCTCTGAAGTCCTTGACCGAGCTGGGCATCGAGGATATCCCGGTGATTGCCCTTGCAAAGAGGGAAGAGGAAATTTATCTTCCGAATCAACCGGAACCCATCTCCTTGCCGGCATTTTCCCCAGGTCTCCGACTCATTCAAAGAATCAGGGACGAAGCTCATCGGTTTGCCCTAAGTTATCATCGAGGTCTGAGGGGAAAGGCGATGGTCAAATCGATCTTCGATCGGATTCCGGGGGTTGGAGAGAAACGGAAGAAGCTCCTTTTAGAATACTTCGGCTCGCCGGAGGCTATCTATGAGGCCAGCCTTGAAGAACTCAAAGCGGTACCCAAGCTTTCCTCCAAAGTTGCTCATGCAATATACCGGTTTTTACATCACCAGGGTGATTAATTTGAAACCGTGCCGGGAAAAACGAGACACTTTAGTCGCCTGTTACTACAATACTCAATATGGTGTTGGGGCGCTGATCTTCAGCGATTTTGGTCTGGCGGGTCTCATCCTTCCCACCAAATGTGAGGAGGAGATTCAAAGGGAGGTTTTAAGAAGATTTCCCACGGCTACCTGCGATAATAAAAATACTTCCTTGGCAAAAATCCTTTCTTCTTATTTTCGGGGAGAAAGGGTAAAATTCAACCAAGCCCTGGATTTGGTGGATTTTCCTCCTTTTGAGAGGGAAGTTTTTCAAATCGTGTGCACAATCCCCTATGGGGAGACCAGAACTTACAAATGGGTAGCCGATGTCCTTGCTAAACCTAGAGCTTATAGGGCTATAGGTAAAGCTTTAAGCAGGAATCCTGTACCCATAGTCATACCTTGCCACAGGGTGGTGAAGAGTGATGGTGAATTGGGTGGATTTAGCGCGGGAGTTTGGTGGAAGAAGGAGCTTTTAAAACTCGAAGGATATCTGAGAGATAAGGCTGGTTAAAATTCATTTTTAGCAGGAGAGAAAGGCAGTTTATTGAAATAAATTGTGGTTTTTGCAAATACTTGTAGGTGCCTAAAATACTAATTTAGAGGTCGGGAAATGCAGAACTTAGAATTTACCTTAATTACGGGTCTATCCGGAGCGGGAAAGTCGGAAGCTATCAGATGTTTCGAGGATATGGGTTACTTCTGCATCGATAATCTACCTCCCACCCTTATCCCCAAGCTAGCTGAACTGTGCTCTCTTCCCGGCAGCAAAGTGCGTAAAGTGGCTCTAGTGAGCGATGTGAGAGGTGGGGAATTTTTTGATGCCCTTTTCGAGGCGCTCAGGGAGCTAAAGGGGAGGAACATCAAATATCAAATCCTCTTTCTTGAGGCTTCCGATGAGGAATTGGTGAAGCGTTTCAAGGAAACCCGCCGCAGGCATCCCCTAGCTGGGGAGGGGCAGATAATAGAAGGGATACACCGAGAACGCCATCTTTTGGAAACGCTTCGAGGCACTGCGGATATGATTATCGATACTACCAATTTGGAGACTCACGAGCTCAGGGATAAAATTCGCTCCTCTTTCTTGGGAGAGCAAAAGCGAAAGGGCATACTCATTACCGTGATATCTTTCGGTTACAAATATGGTGTTCCACTGGACGCCGATTTGGTCATGGATGTGAGGTTTTTGCCAAATCCGCACTATATTCAATCACTCCGTTCCAGAAATGGTGAGGATAAGAAGGTAAGGGAGTTTGTCCTCAATCGCCCAGAAACTCAAACTTTCCTGAAGAAATTCCGGAGTCTCTTAGCCTTCCTTCTTCCGCATTATGTGACCGAAGGGAAAACTCATCTCACCATAGCTCTCGGTTGTACAGGAGGAACCCACAGGTCGGTCACCCTTGCCGACGAGATAGGAGAGTTTCTAAGGGAACAAGACTACAATATAATCGTAAAACACAGGGATATCGGAAGGAACTTCGAATCCCTCTAAATAATTGATTTTGAACCTTAGATGTAGTATTCACGCACTGTAACATTTATGTCACACAAAAATATTAGCTTAATCTCGATATAATTATTGTGAACCGTGAATTGTGAACTAAGATGTCTTTTTCAACTCAGGTTAAAAACGAATTAGCCAGGCTACAGCCGAATAAAGGGTGCTGTCAAAGGGCGGAGCTTTCAGCCATTTTGAGGATGGATGGGACCCTTCATATCCAAAATGGCGCTTTTGCCCTTCACACATTAACGGAAAATGCGGCTGTGGCAAGGAAAACCCTGAAACTCTTTTCAAGCTTATCCGATGTTAAATTGCGACTTGAGGTCAAGCGCTCGATATTCCAGCGGGCAAATGATTATATCCTTTACATACCCCCTCAAACT
>JBFMAG010000097.1 GCA_040755895.1 Actinomycetota bacterium
CCACACCCTGCCTGTCGGCAGACAAGGGATTCGAGAGAAGATTACAATATTTACCCTTACAAGGTGTTGGATAAGAGAAAACTTCCTCCGGTTCGAGCACGTTCAACAGATGGCCATTCAATCTTACCTCCAGTCTACTATCCTTCCAATCAAATACGACAAAATCTGAGGAGGAGCACATCCCATAGGTATTATTGGAGACACCAGTGAGGTATGGGGAAAGGTAGCATCTACCTTCACAATTTATGCACAATACACCATAGGCAAATATCTCCAATTCGACGGATGTCAATGTCCTGAGTTCTCTGATCTCATCGAGATGCATAACCCTAGGAAGGGTGACGCTCTTTACCCCAAACTCACTCTTGTAAAATTCGATGGATTGAGCATTGCAGGCCGAAGCGAGGACGCTCAAGTGAATGGGAAAATTTGGGAAGTTCTTCCTCACAAACTCCAATACGCTGAGATCGCTGATGATTATGGCATCGGCTCCAACAGAGTAAGCGTCCTGTACACACTCATAACAATCATCGAGTTCACCTATTTGAGGATAGGTGTTTACCGTAACATAAATCTTCTTTCCCTCTCGATGAGCAAATTCAATGCCCTTCCTTAGCTCCTCTCGGGAAAAATTTAAACCCGGAAAATTTCGGGCATTTGTGGGGGATCTGAAGCCAACATAAACCGCATCGGCGCCATTTTCCACCGCTTCCTTGAGACCGGCGAGAGTTCCTGCGGGCATCCTGAGCTCAACTTTCTTGGATATTTCCATGGATAAGCCGACTCCTTAAAATATTTTAACATGGGGACAGTCCCTCCACAATCTCACTACCTGCAACTTTGAAACTTCATCCTTAATTTTCTTGCATGTATGATTGCACATCTGGGGTTAACTTTCGTAAAAAGAAGGAGATACCACAAATAAATCGAATATAGGAAGATGAAAACAAATATTTTCGTTGAGTAAAATACTTGCTCAATCGAAATACTCAATTGCTTCTATAATTCCTCCAGCATTCTTACACCACTTAGAACATCTTCACACCACCAAAAGGAGGACTTTTGTCTTTGAAAAAGGTGGACTCAGTAATCGATAAAAAAATCAATCATAAAATACCCTGGTTTCAGAGATCGATAATAGCAACTGAAAGAATGAGAATAACTAAAATTTTTCACGAAAAAATGGATCGAATACTTTGCGGTATTGCTTCGGACCTGGAAATATGCGAAAAAAGGATTTCCCAGAATGATTTAAAAAAAGCCAAGGATACATTCTCCCGTTTAAAGAAATCCCTCTCCGGAAGTATTTTAGAAGTTCGCGAGTTCATATACATGCTGAAAGTAAAATCCAGCAACGAAAGTAACTTTTTAACGAGCATGTGCGGTAGATCATTGGCACAGCTCCAGAGGTTAATGATGGAAGAAAGGAATAGAATGGCTCAGGAGCTACACGATACCACCTTACAAAAGCTTGCCACCCTCCTGGTCGGGGTACAACTTTGTGAAAGACTTTTATCCCAAGATATTCGCAAGGTGAGAATGCAAATCGCCAATCTTAGAAATCTAGCCCTGGATACTCACCAGGAAATAGCAAAATTTCCCCATGAACGGAACATCGAACAAAATTTTCTCCTCATACCCGCCTTAAGGGAACACCTAATGACCCTTCAAAGCATTTCAAACACACCGGTTGAATTCCGTATCAAAGGAGAAGAGGATGGAATTCCCCCAACAATCAAGATCAATTTGTTTAAAATAATCAAAGAAGCTTTAACCAACGTAGAAAAGCACGCCAAGGCGAGCAAGGTGGAAATAGATTTGAATATGGCCGGTGATCAGATATCTGCCACCGTCGCCGATAACGGCAGGGGATTCGATTTAACTGCGAGTATAGCCAAATCAAAAATATCTGGACATTTGGGTCTTACATGGATGGGCGAGCAAGTTAGAGCCTTGGGTGGCACCCTCACCATCGATACCAATCCCTGGAAGGGCACGAGGATAATTGTGGACATTCCGAATTCGCACATATCTTAATCGTCAGTTCGGCAGATTCGAGGGGAAAATGAGAGGACTGAAGGTCTTAATAGTGGACGACCACAACCTCTTTCGCAAGGGATTGCGAAAAATACTTGAATTAGAAAAGGACATCAGCACCATTGGGGAAGCAGCGAATGCTTCTGAAGCCGTTCAAAAGTCCAAAGAACTGTGCCCCGATGTAGTATTGATGGATATAACCATGCCCGAGATAGATGGCATACAAGCAACAAAACTTATAAAGGCCGTCTCTCCCATTACTAATATCATAATTCTCTCCATGCACCATGATGATCAGCATCTCTTTCAAGCCATTAAAGCTGGAGCTAAGGGTTATGTACTTAAAGAGGCTTCGGTAGAAGAACTAGTAGAAAGCATCAAAGCAACCGTGAGAGGGGAAAGTTTGCTAAATCCCTTATTAGCTCGTCGGATACTCGATGAATTTGCCAAGTTCGTTGAAGATGAAGCATCACCAGATGGTCCCGAAAGACTCACCCCAAGGGAAAAGGAGATTCTAAATCTCCTCGCCCAGGGCAAAAAGAACAAAGAGATAGCAAGAAAACTATTCATAAGCGAAAAGACCGTCAAGAATCATCTTTCAAATATCTTCCACAAACTACATTGCGGTGATCGAACTCAAGCCGTATTAGAGGGCGTTCGGCTGGGAATAATCGAGATCGAACATTAATTTGAGACCAAAGACTCAACAAAAACGGACCAAAGACCCATTTAAAATGGGTCTTTCTTTTTGTTTGATTATTTTATAGGCGAGAGGCGAACTCACCTGCTGGGAAACGTACGGGCGGGTTTTATCCCCCAAGATCAAAATGCGGCGGATGAACCGCGCTACAAAATTTGAATGAGGGGCGGGACTCTGTGCCCGCCCAATGCTAAGAGGTTCAAAGTGTTGAGGCAAATAAAAGTTCTGGTAGTTGATGATGACGCGATATTTCGACGATTGCTTTGCGAATCACTTGAGCTGGAAAAGGACATTCACGTGGTTGGGGAAGCCGCCGACGGTGAGGAAGCTATATCCAAAGCACAAGAACTTATTCCCGATGTAATCCTTATGGACGTTAAAATGCCAAAGATGAATGGAGCAGTGGCGACTCGCCACATAAAGTCAAAAGAACCGAAAATAAAGGTGATCATGCTCTCCGCATATGTGGATAAGCAATTGATCGCAGAATCTTTGCAAGCCAGAGCGAATGCTTATCTACTCAAGGATCAACCCCTCCAAAATATCATCCGAACGATAAGGATCGTCTGTCGCGCACAGGAATGGTATTGAAACGAACATGAGTTCGTAGGATATAAGACCCATGAGAAAAATGTGCGAGTAGACCCATTTAAAATGGGTCTTTCTTTCTGGTTGAATTTATATAAAGAGTTTCCTAAGCTAAAGGCTTTATTAAGAGGACTCGGGGTGTGGCTGACCGGCTAGCTGTCCTGGTTAAGGTAGAAAGATCCCCAAAGCGGGGGAAAGAACCGGTCAACAGCCACACCAAATCAGAAAGGAAAGGAGGTGAAAGGGGATGAGAAAGCTATTGGTTCTATCACTTGCTCTTTGCCTTGTATCACTGTTCACGGTACCGGCATTGGCGGAGGACGTGGTCGGTAACACCACCGCTGCGAGCCAGGTGAGCATCGTGGTTGGGAACATCAACACCGCGACCAGTGGTGATGCCACGGCCATCGGCAATGCCTCTGAGACCTCGGTGACGGCGAGCATGGATATCAGCGCAGCTGGTATAAGTGACGCAGGTGATGTGATTGATGATCCGGAGATAGAAATCGACATCGATACCGATGGCGATGCCGATGCCTATGTGGAGTATGCCTATGCGGAGCAGGATTCTCCAGAAATCGATAACACCACCATAGATGTATGCACTGCCGCCATCGCCATAAGGGACCTGAACATGATATGCACCACAATCGATGCAGATATCGATGTTACAGCCGATGGTGATGCCTGTGCTGGTATCGGAGTGGCTAGCGCAAGGGATGTTTCGGTGCTCCTTCCACTCTAAGCAAGGCAAGGAGAGAAGCTGGATAAAGGAGGTGTGAAATTGTGAGGAAGCTATTTGTTCTGGCTCTCGCTCTTTGTCTTGTGTCCCTATTCTGCGTGCCCGCACTAGCTGATGATGGAGTGGTAGCGGACAATACCACCTCTTCGAGTTCGATGACCATCATGGTTCCGAACACGAATGCTGCAGAAAGTGGCTGCGCCACCGCGGTGGGCAATGCCTCGCTAGTTGAAGTTGATGCGAGCATGGATATCAGCGCAGCTGGTATAAGTGACGCAGGTGATGTGATCGATGATCCGGAGATAGATATCGACTGGATCGAAAGTGATGGTGATGCCGAGGCCTATGCAGAGTATGCCGAGGCATACCAAGAGAACGCCGAAATAGAGGATACTGAGATCACCGCATGTGCTTGCCCACACGCCATAAATGATCTCAACGAGATACTCACGGATATCGTCGCCAACATCACCGTCGATGCCGGTGGCAGTGGAGCAGCCGGTATTGGGGTCATCAGCTTAAGAGACGTCACGGTGGCACTTCCGATCTAAACAGGCAAAGAGAGGAGAGGGGGAATCCTTCCTCCTCTCCATGGCTTCATAAATTCCTATTTCCCTTTAAGTAAAAGGCGGACTATTAACGAGTCAGGTTTACATTTTACACATTCGAGTGGTGTTAACCCATTTTGTTAATACAAGTAAGGAATAGATTTATGAGTAAAGTGAAAAAGATATTCGTCTACATAACCATATTCCTCCTCATCGCCACGGTTTCCACCCCAACAGGACTTGCTGCCTTCGAAGCAGCGAAAGGTTCTCCGAACATCGGTGCGGATGTCCCCAATGATCAAGACTCAAATCATGAAGTTCAAGCCCCCAGCGAGGATATCACAAACCCCTCCTCCTCGGATACAACATCCACTGCAAATAATATGGAGACAGCCACTACAAATAATTCAGAAATGGACAATGCCCTTGATAACCCCGATGAGGATACCGCTGAAAATCGGACTCAGGATACCACCGGTACAGCGAGGGCTTCTGACCCCACCTCATGTGAAAATAGCACCGATGTGACCAGCACCGTCAGTTCCAAAAATGTGGGCATAGCTAAGGCCCAAAGTGGTGAGGTAACCACCTATGGAGCAATATACGAAGATGAAATCCTTCCCTCGGAGGATACAACGGAGACGGCGAGATGCAACATTTCCAACAAGGGAAATGCCAAAGCCTCTTCCGGTGATGCTAAAGCAAATTGCACAGTTTACCAGAATGATGTGGAAATGGATCCAAACCTCTCCGAAATCCCAGAGGGGGTAGAAATAGAAAAAGGGGAGGATTGTTCAGGGATTATAATCCATGTCGCTTTCGAGTACATCGCCGATGTCCTAGGTTTGGCTGAAGCGAAAACTGGAGATTCAACCGCGGTGGGGGCCATGGCGAAGAATTCAATCTCCCTTGAGGATTCCTTCACCTCGGAGGATGAGGGATTCCAGGGGAACGAGGAGAGCACGGAGACGGCTTCCTCATCCGGGAATTTCTCCATCGCGAATGAGGGGAGTTCCGAGGCCTCGACGGGGGATGCCCAGGCCACCAGCATCATAGCCAGGGGTCGGCTCCACGTAGGTGGTACAGCAAACAGTACCACGAAAATCCCCGAAGACACTGATTGTAACAACCATTCCGTCTCTGCACTTTATAACGCTGCTGTAACGTGGCTTTGGAGTTGCACTGCCGTGAGTGGCGATGCTTGTGCCATTGGGACCAAAACTGAAACACTTATTTCGCTATTTTCTTCATTCTTTGGGGATTCTGCTCACACTAATGTAAACGCGAGCATAACGAACAGCGGGAGGGCGCGGTCAAGAACCGGTGATGCCTTTGCCCAACTCATCGTGGGAAATCGTTCCCCGATACTCAATCCCATTGGCGATAAGATCGTCGACGAGGGTCAAAACCTTTCCTTCACCCTTTCAGCCAACGACCCGGATGGGGATGAGTTGTACTTCTTGGCATCCAGTCTTCCCATGGGGGCAACCTTTGATCCCGAAACCAGGACTTTCTCATGGACACCTAAACGCAACCAATCGGGCGTCTACCAAAATGTACACTTTGAAGCCTCCGATGGCATCTCCAAAGATTCGGAGGATATCACAATCACCGTGAATAATGTCCCGCAAACTCAGGTGATCTGGACCGAAGTGCCCTTGGCTCCAGCTCAGCTCAGAGTGGTTAAAACTATTCGAACCACCAGACCCATGCTCCGACCGGCGGTTTACATCGAACCCGAAGCTGCTTATCCACAAGAAATTTTCCCGGAAGAGATCGAAAGACCAGTAAGACCAAAGCCCTTGGCGAAAAGGGAGGCAAAACGTGGAATGCCCTGGTGGTTATGGCTGCTGATTTCACTCCTAGTCTTGCTCCTGTCGACACTCCTGTATCAGCTATGGAGAGAGTACAAACCGAAGGTATTGCCGCCCAAAGGTTAATATAAATGTAGAGGCGGGGTTTATCCCCACCCAAGGGTGGGACTTCGTACCCACCCAAAAATGATCCGGATGCGAAGGATGTGTACGCTTTGAAGACTTTGAAGAGAATTGCCCTGACCGTCATGCTCATTTTGATCCTCGTCGCCCTTGGTCTCTTGGCGAAACCATGGAAAATCGAAATTGCTCCATCAACGAACATCATTGATACCAGTGTAAAAGGTGAAGCTGGAAGCTCCATTGGAGTCAGCACGGATGCTGGCACACACGAAAGTGATGCAACTCCCTCAAAGGCTTCTTCCTCCCAACCTGCAGGGGAAAATCCGAATGCATCCCAGCGAACCACGGTGACCACGAGCGTCAGTAAATCGCCAATGAAAACGCAGTTGCAGAGGAGGGAATATGTCCTGCCCGAGCAGGAACCGGCGGTCGACAAGCGATACGATCCTCCGAAAAAAGAGGTTACTTCCGATATAAGTGGCGATACAAGTGAGGATAAAGGAAATACATCGGCGACAAACAATTTAAACGATGGTACGGACTATAATGTTCCAACCGAAACTATTGACCATTTGCAGAGTGAAATACCCATTGGCACAGACCTTTTAGGTGCTGAAGGTGTACTAAATGTTGCCGATTGAAACGGCATTGAAACTTGGTGATCTGGAAAATTGATCTACCTTTTTGGCTTCACCCAGAAACCCTTCCACTGATTACCAACCTTCACTAAATGTGTATTCCACTTAAAAGTGATGTTTACTTTCTTGGAATCCTTTGATACCCCAAAGAGAAGTGAGGTTTTCATCTCCGCAACATTGGGATAAGTCTTTTTGGTTAGAGGATTCGTCCAAGTTTTAAGAATTTTAGCGGGTTGGACCTTAATTTCCTTGATCCTAATCCCCTTTTTTATGATCTCTCTCCAGTACTTCACATATTTAGCCTTCGAGGTTAGGGCTTTGTCCTCGGGATGCAAATATTCGTACGCTTCATCGAACCTCTTTAACTGTAAACACTTGAGCCATCTTTTCATTGTTTCATCGGGCGTTAAGGAAAGTAGGATATCCGCCTTATTTCTCCCTTTCCCAATTTTCACATCTTTCTCGTATCTCTCATATTTTTCAGCTTCAACCACGATCCTTTGAGGACCAGGGGAAACACCTTTTATCACATATTTCCCCCTCTCATCGGTGGTTGTACTTTTATCCCCCACAATAACCTTTGCATTCTTGACCGGTTGAGGCGATACCGCATCCTCGCTCACGGTTCCAAAGACGATATCTTGACCAACTGTACCGAGGAAATTCCCATACTTTAAGCCATAGATGACGAGAAGCACCAGAAGTGACGCGAGTAATATTGAAGCGAAAACTAAAAACTTTTTTCCCATTATGACCTCCTCCAATTTATTCGACAGAGCAATCCCCTTCTCCTGCAGGTTCCCAACATTTCTCGAACACAAGTTTGTACAACAAAAGCTTAATTAAATGGGACCAAAGACCTATTTAATTTGAACGTCTATTCTGCTTAAATAGCCTTAAAAGGAAAACTCATGAATCTGGGCTTGTGGGAGGGGGCGCCCAGATGGACACTATAATTGATTTGTGATGAAAAATAAAATCGACGGATTTTAACGTCGATTTTTTAATGCAAGTGATCCCGCAAATTTTAACCCAGTAGATGATATTTCCGGCATTTTACCGCCGTCCAAATCCACCATCTTCCCATTTTTATTCTATTAGCAGTTCAATAAAACTACTCAGGAAAAATTTCTTGAGGAAGGTTAGCAAATGAAAAAGGTGAGATTATTAATTGTTGATGACCATGAATTGATGAGGATGGCACTTCAAAACGTCATCCAATTGGAGGATGCATTTGAAATCGTGGGAGAAGCCAAGGATGGTCGGGAAGCCATGGAAATGGTGCCAATTTGCCAGCCAGATGTGATTCTAATGGACCTGAGAATGCCCGATGTGGATGGGATAACAGCATGTCGAAAGATACACTCCCGCTTCCCAGAAATAAAAATTTTGGTATTGACCGCCTATGAAACCGATGAAGATATCTTCGGTTCGATTCAGGCAGGGGCATCGGGATATCTTTTGAAAGACGCAAGTCCCGAAGAACTCATCAATGCCATTCGAACGGTTTTCGAAGGAAAATCCATTCTTCACCCTTGTATTGCTCGAAAAGTATTGGATAAACTCTCTTTACCCTTTGAGCAACCTCTTCAAGACGAGCCC
>JBFMAG010000098.1 GCA_040755895.1 Actinomycetota bacterium
AGGCATTTTAGCCAAATCGCTTGGGATTGAGATCTCTCGTCATGGTATAGGTCATGTAAACGAACCCAAAGTGCTTTACCGAGCCTATCGCATAGAGAGAAAAGGGTTCTCTCTCGCAATCGTATTTCGCGATCGGGTTTTGTCTGATTTGATAAGTTTCACTTATTCTTCGTGGTCTCCCGAGGATGCGGCAAGAGATTTAGTGAGGAGGTTAAATCATATCCAGACTGCCTTGGGAGATAAGAGCAGTGAGCATTTAGTAACCATCGCCTTGGATGGTGAAAATTGTTGGGAATTTTATGAAAATGATGGTCATCAGTTTTTGCATACTCTTTACGGATTGCTGGAGAAAAGCCAAACCCTACGAACGGTGACCATCAGTGAATATTTGGCAGAAAATCCTCCGAAAGAGGAACTTTCCTGGCTTTACACCGGTTCTTGGATAGGTGCTAACCTGCGTGATTGGATTGGAGACCCCATGCAAGCCAAAGCATGGGATATTCTATCGGAGACCCGATCTTTTTTATCTCGGTTCAAAGAGCATCGAAGTAAGAAATGTGAGGAAACATGGAAAATGTCGTTAAACGAGGTATATATAGCGGAGGGTAGCGATTGGTTCTGGTGGTTCAGTGACCTTCATCGGTCCGAATTCAATGACATTTGGG
Organism: Actinomycetota bacterium; assembly: GCA_040755895.1. NCBI lineage: Bacteria > Bacillati > Actinomycetota > Actinomycetota bacterium. The sequence goes on from JBFMAG010000098.1 coordinate 666, forward strand.
ATAGCCAGTTTCGCCAGCATCTTCGCCGAGTTTACAAACTATTGGATAAGCCCGTCCCTCACGATCTTTTCCGTCCAATTCGAGAAAAACCGTCACTGTCTCCTGTGGTTTATCCCCTGGGAAGTATCTGTCCCGAAATTGATGGGAAGGTCACAGATAATGAATGGATTTTCGCAGGATATTACGATTTTTCCACGTTAATGGGTACTCAATCTTGGACGGAGAAGGTCATCGAGAGGGTTTACTACGGCTGGGATTACGAGAATCTATACTTACGAATGGATACACATTTTAGCCCTGACGAATTTGAGATAAGTAATATCTGGTTTGAGCTCTATTTTTCCCATCCAAGAAAGGAACCCCTGAACTCCTCCTGTCCTTATTGGGGTCTTCATTCCAACACGGGTGAGCTGGGTTTCGGTCTGGCTTATCGAATGGAATTAAAATTTAGTCCAAATGGAATCGTTGCCTTTCTTTCCTCGGCTAAGGGAGAGAATAAATGGGAAGGAAAAAGAGAGTTAAAAGACGTAGCTAAGGGCGAATGCATTGAACTAAAGATTCCCTTTTCCGATTTAGAATTAAAATCGGGCGATAGACTCGATTTTGCTTTAATTTTGATAAAAGAAGGAATTGAGTTAGAAAGGGCACCAAAAGAGGGTACGATCTCGATCGCGGTTCCCTAATCAAAAGTTCAAGGTAATCTGTGTTTCAGTATGGGGGTGCAGATGATGACCGATAAATTGAAAATTCTCATGATCGCCGCTGAGGCTGTTCCCTTCGTTAAGATTGGGGGGCTCGCGGACGTGGTTGGGTCGTTACCGAAAGCTTTGAGGAAGCTGGGGCACGACGTGAGAATCTGTATTCCGGGCTATGCCTTTATTGACCGTGCTAAATTTCGGTTAAAGAGGACTGCTGAGATATTGGTTCCCATAGGTGATGACCATCATGAGCCTGCGTTGATCCAAGAAGCTCTCCACGAAGGCAATATCCCAGTTTATGCTATTGGAAATGCTAGATATTTCGGCAGGGAGAGAGTATATGGGTACCCCGATGATGATGAAAGATTCCTCTTTTTCAGCAGGGCGGTTTTGGAGATGCTCAAAAAGTCCGAGTGGTGCCCCGATGTCTTACATTGCAATGATTGGCATACGGGGGTCATACCCAATTACCTAAAGACCATTTATGAGAATGATCCCTTTTTTAAGCATGCTACAACGGTTTTCACCATCCACAATTTGGCCTATCAAGGTGCATGTGGACCTGGCACTTGGAGGAAAGGGGGATTGGAGGGATACGATTCTAAATATACCGAAATTGCGGGATTTTCCAGTTTCATGAGCAGAGGGATCCTCTTTTCAGACGTGGTAAACACCGTTAGTGAGAAATACGCGCTGGAAATCCAAACTCCTGAATATGGAGAGGGACTTGACTTATTATTCCGTAAGAGGCGGGAAAGGCTCTTTGGAATATTGAATGGTCTCGACTATGAGGACTATGATCCAGCCACTGATAAGCGAATTCCCGTTAACTATGATGCTACAGCCATCGAGAAGAAGAAAGCAAACAAGTTGGCATTGCAAAAGGAGTGTAATTTACCGGTTAATTCCAGAATGCCACTCATGGGCATAGTCTCTCGCTTAGTGAGTCAGAAGGGACTAGACCTGGTCGCTAACGCCATTCATGGCATCCTGCTACACGATCTTCAGCTTGTACTTTTGGGGACCGGGGACGAATATTTTGAGCGTCTCTTTAGAGGAATTGCCCAAAAATTTCCCACAAAGATTTGTGTTAATATTTCTTTTGATCCCGATCTGGCACGAAGGATTTATGCTGGAGCCGATATGCTTTTGATGCCTTCTCGATTCGAACCCTGTGGCTTGAGCCAACTTATCGCCATGCGCTATGGCACGGTTCCGGTGGTGAGAGCCACAGGAGGCTTGGCTGATACCGTCAAGGATTTCAACCCGTCTACCGGTAAAGGGAATGGTTTTGTCTTTGAACTCTACAACCATTGGGTACTATTTTCGACCATCGTTAGAGCCGTTGAGACTTTCAAATACAAAGCTATTTGGTCTGAGTTGATTAAACGGGTTATGAGTGCCGATCATTCCTGGATGAGCTCAGCGAGAAAGTATGCACAACTGTATAAAAAAGCTTTAGAGTTCAGAAGGAAGAGTTGACACTTTGTTGCTGGTTTGGATATAATTACCTCTAACTTTAGCTTTCTAAAGGCTGTGAAGGGGAGTAGTAGATTTAGCATCTGTACAGCGAACCGGGCTTGGTGAAAGCCGGGACAGTTTGCTGAGTTGAACGTCGTCCTGGAGCCATGGGCTGAACAAGTCGGTAGTCGGGAGTAACTTAAATCAATTACACTATCAACTCCCGACTCCTCACCCTCGACTTAAGTAGGTTTGATCGGTTAGCAGCCGTTACAATGCTATGAGTGCCTCCGTTTAGGGGGAATTTGGGTGGTACCGCGGAAGAAGAACTCTACGATTTGTAGACCTCTCGTCCCTTGGATGAGGGGTTTTCTTGTATGATCACAGTCGCAAGATGCAGGTCGCATATTATAGATCTTTTGACGACTTGAGGAAATATCAAGGCGAGTCAATGCAAGGGAGGAGGGATCATGAATTTAAGAAGCGATGTTGTGAAAAGGGGCTTAAGTAAAGCTCCCCATAGATCGTTACTTAAAGCAGCTGGATTGAGCGATGAGGAGATAAATCGACCCTTAATCGGTATCGTCAACTCAGCTAATGAAATTATCTCGGGCCATATCCATCTTGATAATATTGCTCAAGCTGTGAAAGCGGGGGTGCGCATGGCTGGTGGGACTCCCCTTGAATTTTGCACCATTGGTATCTGCGATGGCATCGCCATGAATCATCCAGGTATGAAATATTCTTTGGCTAGCCGTGAGGTGATTGCCGATTCCATAGAGCTCATGGTGCAAGCGCACCGCTTTGATGCCTTGGTCATGATCCCCAACTGCGACAAAATAGTTCCGGGAATGCTCATGGCGGCAATGAGGATAAATATCCCAACCATCTTCATTAGCGGTGGTCCCATGCTCACGGGACGATACAAACGTCGGGATATCGATTTGATTTCCGTTTTTGAAGCCGTTGGTGCAGTTGAAGCTGGTAAGATGAGCCAGGAAGAGTTGGCCGGAATCGAGGATTATGCCTGCCCCAGTTGTGGTTCCTGCTCCGGTATGTTTACCGCTAATACCATGAATTGTTTGACCGAGGCTCTGGGTATGGCTTTACCAGGCAATGGTACTATTCCCGCCGTTTACTCTGAAAGGATTAGATTAGCAAAAAGGGCTGGGATGCAGATAATGGAGCTTTTACAAAAGGACATAAAACCCCGCGACATCATGACGCTTGCAGCCTTTGAGAACGCATTGACTGTGGATATGGCCCTTGGTGGTTCGACGAATACGGTACTTCACCTTCCGGCCATTGCGTGTGAAGGAGGAATAGTTCTTGATTTGGATATAGTTGATAAGATCAGCAACAGTACTCCCAATCTTTGTCAGATAAGTCCGGCGAGCACCACTCACATTTATGAATTAAACGAAGCCGGTGGGATACCAGCGCTTATGGCCGAACTAGCCAGAGTGAATTTGATACATACCGGTACGATTACCGTGACGGGTAAAACCATTGGAGAAAATATCAAGGATGTTGAAAATCTTAACCCCGAAGTTATAAGACCCATAACCAATCCCTATTCAACGACGGGGGGTCTGGCAATCTTAAGCGGAAATTTGGCTCCCGAAGGAGCGGTGGTCAAACAATCAGCTGTTTTGCCGGAGATGCTTCGACATTCCGGTCCCGCCAGGGTCTTTGATTCTGAAGAACAAGCCGTTGAGGCAATCATGGGAGGCAAAATAAATAAGGGAGACGTTATCATCATTCGTTACGAAGGACCGAAGGGCGGTCCGGGAATGAGGGAGATGCTCACCCCCACCTCGGCGGTCGTGGGCAGGGGACTGGATAGGGATGTAGCCCTAATTACCGATGGGCGCTTTTCGGGAGGAACAAGAGGTGCAGCAATTGGACACGTCTCCCCCGAAGCCCAAGAGGGCGGACCCATCGCCATCATACGAGAGGGGGATTTGATCGAAATAGACATACCCGGAAGAAAATTGAATTTAAAATTGGATCAAAGCGAAATGGATGGGAGGATGAAAGAGTGGTCGCCTCCTCCTTTCAAAGTCAAGGAAGGATATTTGGCTTTATACGCGAAATTGGTATCATCCGCTTCTAAAGGAGCAATAATCCCAAGAAGTTGATGGTCTCTTAGTCGGGGTTAAGATACGTCATTAGCAAGATGGATTAATACCCTTGAATGCTTAATACAAACCTAACTTGTTAATAGTCCAGTTAAAGTTGAGAGTATTGGATTTTTCCCTACCGACTAATTACTACCGACTATCGACTAAGCTGAAGACTTAAATGGAGGTGGTAAGGTGAAGCTGACAGGAGCTCAAGCCATAGTGAAGAGCTTGGAGAAAGAGGGAGTTAAGGTCATCTTCGGAATTCCTGGGGGAGCCACGCTTCCCATCTATGATGCCCTCCGGGAATCGAAGATAAAACACATTCTGATGAGACACGAACAAGTTGCGGCGCATGCTTCCGATGGGTATGCGAGGGCGACGGGGAAGGTTGGAGTGTGTATGGCTACCTCCGGACCGGGAGCGACCAATCTAGTTACCGGAATAGCCAATGCATACATGGATTCGATACCAATCGTGGCCATCACCGGTCAGGTTCCCACCCCCGTAATTGGCACCGACGCTTTTCAGGAAGCTGATACCACCGGAATTACCCTTCCCATAGTCAAGCACAGCTATCTAGTGAAGGATGCCAATGAACTGCCAAGGGTGATTAAAGAGGCATTTTACATCGCTTCCACCGGGCGACCTGGACCGGTGCTCATCGATGTTCCCAGGGATGTATCCCAAGCGGTCATAAATTACAAATATCCCGAGAGTGTCGATTTATCCGGCTATAAACCCACTTATAGGGGACACGCCAAGCAAATAAAACAAGCCGCGAAAGCCATCGTTGAAGCCGAGCGCCCAATCATCTATGCCGGAGGGGGAGTCATCACCTCGGGAGCCTCCGAGGAATTGAAAAAACTCGCCGAGCTTACTCAAATTCATGTGACCACCACGTTGATGGGGAAGGGTGCTTTCCCTGAAACACATCCCCTCTCTCTAGGAATGCTGGGAATGCACGGCACCCGTTATGCCAATTATGCCATGTGCGAAACCGATCTCATCATCGCTGTGGGGGCACGTTTCGACGATAGGGTGACGGGCAAACTTTCCACTTTTGCTCCCAAAGCAAGGGTAATCCACATCGATATAGATCCAGCCGAAATAGGAAAGAATGTGACCACTCATATCCCCATTGTGGGAGATGCCAGGCTGATCCTCCATGATCTCATTGCCGCCTTCAAGAAAATCCTGGCGGAGGGAAAAATGGTGGATAGAACTCCTTGGAACGAGCAAGTAGATGAGTGGAAGAAGAAATATCCCCTCACTTACAGAAAGGAAGGTGGTTTGAAACCGGAATTCATCGTAGAGCAAATTTATGATTTGACGAAGGATAAAGAGACCATAATAACCACTGGAGTGGGGCAGAACCAAATGTGGGCCGCTCAATATTATAAGATTACCAAACCACGGACGTTCCTTTCATCGGGAGGCTTGGGGACCATGGGATTTGGCATGCCCGCGGCAATTGGTGCACAGTTTGGTCGCCCCGATGCCATAGTCATAGATATCGATGGGGATGGTAGTCTGCAAATGGTCTCGCAGGATATTGCAACGGCTGTTGTGAATAAGTTGCCCATCAATATCGTCATCATGAACAACGGCTATCTGGGAATGGTCAGGCAGTGGCAGCAGCTTTTTTATGGACATCGGTATTACGCTGTCGATTTGATGCCCGGAATTCCGGATTTTGTAAAGCTTGCTGAGGCCTATGGAGCCAAGGGCATGAGGATAACAAAACCCGAGGAGGTAAGACCAGCCTTAGAGGAGGCAATCGCTTCTCCCATGACCGTGATAATAGATTGCTGGATCGAGAGGGAGGAGAACGTATTTCCCATGGTTGCCCCAGGAGCACCACTCAGCCAGATGATCGGAGGTGAGGGAGAGTGAGACACACTATATCAGTGTTGGTTGAAAATAAACCAGGAGTTTTAGCCAGGGTGTCGAGTCTCTTTAGACGTAGGGGTTTTAATATCCATAGCTTAGCTGTGGGACCCACCGAAGACATTGAGGTCTCCAGGATGACCATCGTGGTCGATGTCGAGGAGCGTCCTCTGGAGCAGGTGACCAAACAGCTCCATAAGCTGGTGAATGTGATCAAGATAAGCGATCTAGATCCCAAAGAGTCCGTGGAAAGAGAGTTGGTTTTGATTAAAGTTAACGCCACCGCGGAGGTTAGACCGGAGATCATCGAGATAGTGGACATATTCAGAGCCAAGATAGTGGATGTCAGTCAAACCACCCTTACCATAGAGGTTACGGGAACAGAGGATAAGGTCAAAGCCATGGAGGATTTACTTCGGCCCTATGGTATAAGAGAGTTGGTTCGCACGGGTAAAGTTGCCCTCCCTAGAGGAGGCAGGGCAGGAGGGTAAGATAGTAGGGAAAGGAGAGGTCAAATGGCCAAAATCTACTATGATAAGGATGCAAACTTGGATGTGCTTAAGGGTGGGAAGATTGCAGTCATCGGCTTTGGAAGTCAAGGACATGCTCATGCTCTCAACTTAAGTGATAGCGGTCTAGACGTCATCGTCGGCTTGCGCAAGGGGGGCAAATCGTGGCGGAAGGCTCAAGAAGCTGGCCTAAACGTTATGACCATAGCCGATGCTGTAGAATCAGCGGATCTCGTAGCCATGCTCACCCCGGATCAAACTCATAGAGATATTTATTATAGCCAAATCCAACCCAACTTGAAGGATGGAAACGCGATCCTCTTTGCTCACGGATTTAACATTCACTTCCATCAAATTATCCCTGAACCGAACACGGATGTGATAATGGTTGCTCCAAAGGGACCTGGTCACCTAGTGCGGAGGACTTATCAGGAAGGCACCGGGGTACCGGCTTTATTAGCCGTTTATCAAGATTATACTGGTAACGCTAGAGAGATAGGGTTAGCTTATGCAAAGGGTTTGGGAGCCACTCGAGCGGGGGTCATTGAAACAACCTTTAAGGAGGAAACCGAGACCGATCTCTTCGGCGAGCAATGTGTCCTTTGTGGAGGAACGGCGGAGCTTATAAAGGCTGGTTTTGACACACTAGTTGAAGCGGGTTATCAGCCGGAGATAGCCTATTTCGAATGTTTGCACGAGCTCAAACTTATAGTAGACTTAATATACGAAAGTGGCATTAGCGGAATGAGATATTCCGTCAGTGACACCGCGGAATACGGTGATCTTACCCGAGGTAAGAGGATCATAAGCGAGCAAACACGGGATGAGATGCGAAGAATCCTTAGGGAGATCCAATCCGGAGAATTCGCCAGGGAATGGATTTTGGAAAATCGGGCGGGACGCCCAGTTTTTAACGCCCTACGAAAGCGAGAGGCTGAGCACCTAATAGAAAGGATAGGAAAAGAGCTCCGGTCCATGATGAGTTGGATCAAAAAATAGTGCCAGATTCTGGACCCAGATCCCAGTCGAATATCTCAAGGATTTTCACCGGCATCTGGTGACTGGAATCTGGGAATTTTGTAAATTGGCTTGTGATTAAAGGCTCAAAATAATAGCATATCAGTGATGGGAGGTAGAGTATGAAAAAGGAATATTTAATGACACCGGGACCCACTCCTGTACCCACCAATGTGCTTCTCGCTCAAGCGAGATGCATGATACATCATCGCACACCTCTTTTTACGGAAACTCTACTTTCTTTGATAGAGGATCTTAAATATATTTTTCAAACGAAAAACGATGTACTCATATTCGCCTCTTCGGGTACGGGAGCTATGGAATCGGCGGTTGTCAATCTTTTTTCTCCGGGCGATAAGGTTATCGCCGCAAGCAACGGCAAGTTTGGGGACAGATTCATAAAACTCGCGGAAGTCTACGGTCTAGATGTTACAAAACTTGAGTACGAATGGAACAAGGTGGTAAATCCAGATGATATCGCACACCTGCTTGAAAAGGACAAGGACGTAAAGGGTGTATTGGTAGTTCAAAGTGAGACCTCCACTGGTATCCTCAATGATGTTAAGATCATAGGAGAGATCGTTGAAGATCATCCGGCCGTTTTGGTGGTGGATTCCATAACCGGAATAGGTGCCGTGGAGTGTAAAACCGATGAGTGGCACCTGGATGTGGTCATGACCGGTTCTCAAAAAGGCTTAATGCTTCCCCCTGGTTTGGCTTGCGTCAGCGTGAGCAATAAAGCGTGGGAGGCGGTGGAGAGATCGACTTTGCCCAAATTTTACTTCGATTATGAGAAATATCGCAATGCTTTGAATAAACCTTCTCCCCAAACTCCCTTCACCCCCCCGATTTCACTAATGGTGGCATTGAGGGAAGCTCTTAGGATGATCAGGGAAGAAGGATTGGAGAATGTCATCAGGCGCCACGCCATTTTGGCTGAGGCTGTCCGCCAGGGAATCCAAGCTTTGGGTTTGGAGCTTTTTGCTCCCCCTGGAGGGAGAGGAAATGCGGTCACACCCGTTAAGGTCCCCCAAGGGATAGATGGAACGAAAATCGTAAAAATCATGCGAGACAAATACGGAGTTACCGTAGCCGGTGGTCAAGAGCATCTAAAGGGAAAGATTTTCAGGATTGGTCACTTGGGCTATTTTGATAGATTTGACATCATTACTACTTTAGCTGGCTTGGAGAGCACGCTCTCCGAGTTGGGTTATCCCGTCGAGTTAGGAGCTGCGGTTAGAGCGGCGGAAAAAGTATTTATGGAAAACCCACTCTAAAAGTATGGGTTGAGATGGGTTGAGGAACCTAACCACCTAACAACCCAAGATGGAGGGAAGATCAATGAAAGTCTTGATCACGGAGAAGATCGCAGAGAATGGGATTGAACAGCTAAAGGCAACTGGATTGGATGTTGATGTTAGACTAAATGTAACCCCTGAGGAGCTCAAGGAATGCATCAAAGATTACGATGCCTTGATAGTTCGAAGCGGAACTAGGGTCACTGAGGAAGTCATATCTAACGCTGAGAACCTCAAGATAATCGGTAGAGCGGGTATTGGAGTCGATAATATCGATGTCAATGCCGCTACAAAAAGGGGAATAATTGTAGCCAATGCTCCTCAGAGCAATATCATTTCCGCGGCGGAGCATACTATTGCCTTACTCTTTGCCCAGTGCAGAAATATTCCATCGGCTCATGTCCATTTGAAATCGGGAAAGTGGGAAAGATCTAAGTTCCAGGGTGTTGAGGTGTATGATAAGACATTGGGTATCGTAGGCTTGGGGCGCATAGGTACATTGGTGGCTGCTAGGGCACACGGTTTGGGGATGAAGGTAATCGCCTATGACCCATATGTTTCTGAAGAGCGCTTTGAGCAGTTGGGTGTGGAGCGGGCGGAAAAGCTCGAGGATTTATTGAAAGTCTCCGACTTTATATCCGTTCATGTCCCCAAGACTAAGGAGACAACGGGTATGTTTGGAGAGAAGGAATTCAGGCTGATGAAAGACGGCGTACGCATAGTGAATACTGCTCGGGGAGGTATCTTCCAAGAAAAAGCTCTTATAAAGGCCCTTAAGGAGGGGAAAGTAGCCAGTGTGGCGATCGATGTTTTCGAGAGGGAACCCTGTACATCGAGCCCCTTGTTTGAGTTTGAGCAAGTGGTGGTGACTCCACACCTTGGCGCTTCAACTCAGGAAGCACAAGATAGAGCGGGTGTTATGATCGCTGAGCAGATCATCGCTGCCCTCAAGGGCGGAGTGGTGACGAATGCGGTAAACATCCCAGTGGTTCCAACGGAGGTAGCTGAAGCTCTCAAACCATTTCTCCCTCTCGCAGAGCAGTTGGGCAATCTTTATGTTCATTTGGCAAAGGGAAAGTTGGGTCATCTAGAGGCCGAATATTCTGGAGAAATTGCCCAGCACGATACGAGACTCCTCACCAATTCTATACTCAAGGGTTTATTCGCTTCCGTGGTTGAGGAACCCATAACCTTTGTCAATGCCCCAGTTATCGCTAAGGAAAGAGGGGTAAGGATAAAGGAGAGCAAGAGCACCATCTCCAGGGATTATATCAACCTCATCACTCTTAGGGGCAAGGATGCCAAGGGAGAATTATCCGTTGCCGGCACGGTCATAGGCAAAAAGGATGAACCTCGTTTCGTGGGTATTTACGAGTATGAAATAGATATAATACCCTCAAAGTATATGTTATTTGTGAAGTACATCGACCGTCCAGGGATGATCGGTGCCGTGGGGTCTACCATGGGGCGAGCGAAAATTAATATCGCTAGCATGCAAGTGGGGCGGAAGAGGATCCGAGGCGAAGCGGTTATGGGACTCAACTTGGACGATCCCGTACCCGATCACGTGGTGGAGCAAATCAGGCAAATTCCTGGGATTTCCGATGTATGGTTCATCGTTTTGGAGGGAGCACAGGAAAAAATTGGCATCATTGAATAAGATGGAAGGGATTTTCATGAAGGAACGAGTTTATATTTTCGACACAACTTTAAGGGACGGGGAACAATCTCCGGGCATCAGTCTCAATGTCAGGGAGAAGGTGGAAATAGCCGAACAATTAGCCAGGCTGGGAGTGGATGTAATTGAGGCTGGTTTTCCCATCACCTCTGTGGGAGACTTCGAGGCGGTGAAGGCCATTGCTAAGAAGGTCAAGGGACCCGTCATTTGTGCGCTCGCCCGAGCTGTCAGTGAGGACATCGATCGGGCTTGGGAAGCCGTTAAATGCGCTGAAAGGCCCCGCATCCATACTTTCATTGCCACTTCAGATATCCACATCGAGCGCAAGCTCAGAAGAACCCGCGAGGAAGTCCTTCAGATGACCGAGGAAGCCGTGAAGCGAGCCAAGAGGTATACCCCGGATGTGGAATTTTCTCCGGAGGATGCCACGCGCTCCGAATTCGAATATCTGCGTAAGGTCATAGAGGTGGCTTTGGAAAGTGGAGCTACAGTGATTAACATTCCCGACACCGTGGGTTATGCTCTCCCCGAGGAGTTCGGCAAGCTCATTCGGAATTTGAGAAAGTCCGTTCCAGGTCTCGATGAGGTCATCTTGAGCGTTCATTGTCATAATGATCTGGGCTTGGCTGTCGCGAATTCCCTGGAAGCGATCATAAACGGTACCAATCAGGTTGAGTGCACGATCAATGGTCTTGGAGAGAGAGCGGGTAATGCCTCCCTTGAGGAGATAGTAATGATTTTGGATACCCGCTATCGCTCTCTGGGCAAGAGAACAAACATCAATACAGAGGAAATAGTGAGAACCAGCAGGTTGGTGAGCTCTCTCACTGGTTATCACGTTCAATATAATAAGGCCATCGTGGGAGCCAACGCCTTTGCCCATTCTTCGGGAATTCACACCGATGGGATGCTCAAGGATAGAACGACCTATGAGATCATCGATCCCCGAAAGATAGGTCTTGCAGCGAGCAGACTGGTGTTGGGCAAAACTTCGGGTCGACACGGTTTTAAGCAACGTCTGGAGGAGTTGGGTTACGCCTTAAGCCATGAGGAATTCGAAAGGGCTTTCAAACGATTCAAAGATTTAGCGGACAAGAAAGCTCAAATCACCGATGACGATCTCGAAGCCATCGTAGCCGATGAGATATACACCGGCATTGAAGCTTATGGTTTAAAATATCTCGAGGTCGTCAGTGGCACAGGAGTGACACCAAAGGCAACCGTCAAACTGGTCAGAAATAGCCAGATTTTTGAGGAATCGGCCACGGGAGATGGTCCGGTCGACGCTGCCTTTAAAGCCATCGATAAAATCATAGGTTTAAAGAATAAGCTCCTGAACTTTTCCATCAGCGCCGTCACGGGGGAGAAAGAGGCTCTGGGGGAGACAAATTTACGATTGGAAGTTGAAGGGCGAATAGTATCTGGTAGAGGTGTGAGCACCGATATTATAGAAGCGAGCGTCAGAGCATATCTCAATGCTCTGAACAAGACACTTAGTGGCTCAGAAGCTCAGTAGCTGAGGATCTAACTTCCGAGGTCATGAGAGCTCTGAACCCCTGAGTTCAATTCCGAGCTCCCAAACTCATTCTGAGCTTCAGAGCTTTAAATCAGAGGGTTTAATATGGGGATGACAATAACCGAAAAAATTTTGGCGGCTCATACCGGTAGACAAGGGGTAAGTCCAGGTGAGTTAATTAATATAAAATTGGACGTAGTTTTGGGAAATGATGTCACTGCACCCCTAGCCATTGAGGAATTTAAAAAAATTGGGGTATCCAAGGTTTTTGATCCGGATAGGGTGGTGCTCGTTCCGGATCATTATACTCCCAACAGAGATATAAAAGCGGCTGAGCAATGTAAAATCTTGCGGAATTTCGCCCAGGAACAGGGTTTAACACATTATTACGAAGTCGGCCGGATGGGCATAGAACACGCTCTTCTCCCTGAAGAGGGGTTGGTTCTTCCAGGGGATGCGATCATTGGAGCGGATTCTCACACATGCACCTATGGTGCTCTGGGCGCTTTCGCCACGGGTGTGGGGAGCACCGATATGGCTGCAGGAATGGCTCTGGGAGAACTTTGGTTTAAAATTCCCCCCACCATCAAATTAGTTTATTATGGAAAACTCAATGATTGGGTTACTGGTAAAGACCTCATTCTTTATACCATAGGGAGAATAGGTGTAGATGGAGCTCTCTATAGGGTCTTGGAGTTCTGTGGAGAGGTTATCGGTAATCTATCCATGGATAGCAGATTCACGATGGCGAATATGGTCATCGAAGCTGGAGCCAAGAGTGGGATCATTGAACCAGACCAGATAACTTTGGATTATGTAAACCCCAGAGCACAGCGTCCTTTTACGGTTTATAAAAGCGATGAAGATGCAAATTACGAGAGAGTATTTGAATTCGATGTCTCACGGATAGAGCCCCAGGTCGCCTTCCCTCATCTACCATCGAATGTGAAGCCTATAAATAGGGTGGGAGATGTACCCATTGATCAAGTTGTCATTGGTTCCTGTACCAACGGACGTCTTGAAGATCTCCGAATCGCAGCTCGGATTTTAAGGGGACGAGAGGTCCATCCAAAAGTTCGCTTGATTATAATCCCGGCTACTCAGGGAATATATGCACAGGCTCTACGGGAAGGTTTGATCGAGGTATTCATAAGTGCTGGAGCTGCCGTGAGCACCCCCACTTGTGGTCCTTGTTTGGGAGGACATATGGGAGTCCTTGCCGAAGGGGAAAGAGCTTTAGCAACCACCAATCGGAATTTCGTTGGTCGGATGGGGCATCCCAGGAGTGAAGTTTATCTGTGTAGTCCAGCAGTGGCCGCTGCCTCTGCAGTACTTGGAAAAATTGCAGGTCCCGATGATTTGTAGAGAGAAAGTCTAGAGGGTTAGTCAGAGGGGAAAATACAGAGTTACAAAAGAAATTAACGCGATTTTGAGTGGGATTATTGATAAGCCTTGATAAAGTGTATTTATTAACAAGATGGGTTAACACTATGGTCGGGGTGAAGTGCTCGTGAGCCCAGGCGGTCGACCTGGTTTTAGTTTCACCAAAGCAATACTCCACACTTACCCCTCCGAATGTCTAAGATGTAAACCTGACGTTAATAGTCCAGGTAAAGAAAATATTATCTCTAGACTCTAGACTGGTCCCTTATCCCTTTGGAGGTATAAGTGATTTACCAGGGCAAGGCGCATAAGTATGGGAGAGATATAAACACGGATGTCATAATTCCGGCTAGATATCTAACGACATTTGACTCGCACGAGCTGGGCAAACACTGTATGGAGAATTTGGATCCGAATTTTTTCTCTAAAATAAGTAAGGGAGATATTCTCGTGGCTGAGGAGAATTTCGGTTGTGGATCCTCACGGGAACACGCTCCCCTTGCCATTAAAGCAGCTGGTATTTCCTGTATCATAACTAAATCCTTTGCCAGGATATTTTTCCGCAATGCGATCAATATTGGGCTTCCCGTTTTGGAATGTCCGGAAGCCGTGGATGGAATAAACACTGGGGATCGGATAAAGGTGGATACCGAGAAGGGGCAGATAATTAATCTATCCACGGGAAAAATTTTTGAAGTCAAACCCTTCCCAGATTTCATCCGAGGGATAATCGAGCGGGGCGGACTCATAAATTATGTGAAGGAACAGTTAAAGGTTAAAGGGTTATAGGTTCTAGGTTCTAGGTTGTGGGTGTAATGTTCACGAACATTGGTGACACTTATATTGTTTTGGGGCATCCCTCCGAGTGCTAGCTGCTTAGCTTCGGTTGGCTCGTT
>JBFMAG010000099.1 GCA_040755895.1 Actinomycetota bacterium
ATGCCGTCATTAGCGAAGTTGCCATAAATTTTACCCATGGTCTCTCCTTCCTCAACTTTTTAAATTTCTGTTTGAAAGCTGAATTTAGACCAGTTATAAAGGAAATAATATAAAAAAGAGAGGTTTTGGGATGACTAGTAAAAGAGCCATTTTGCGAATAGAGGGCATGAGTTGCGCCAGTTGTGCTCGCAGGATAGAAGAGAAATTGTTCAAATTAAATGGCGTAAGTAATGCCAGCGTTAATTTCGCCGCTGGGAAAGCAACAGTCGAGTACAATCCAAATGTAATTAAGCAAGCCACCATGGAAGATGCCATCACGAGATTGGGTTACAAAGTTGTTTATGAAAGAATAAGTCTCAAAATTGGGGGCATGCACTGCACAGCTTGTGCCCAAACCATAGAGAAAGCTTTGAACAATATAGAAGGCGTTAAGGGAGCCGTAAGCAGGGGCATCGACGTCCCGGATGCTGAATCCTTCGATGCCATACCTGGGTGTGGTGTAAGAGCAAAGTAGGATGGTCGTGAGATACTACTTGGTAATCGAAGGTTGATGAGGGACAATGGTATCGGAATGGAACACTTTGAGAAAGATATCTTAAGTTTGGAGGAGCAGGGAAAACCACGATGCTTCTAGCTGTGGATAACAAAGCAATTGGTATAATCGCTGTCGCGGATACATTGAAGGAGCATTCCGCCGAGGCTGTGGAGGAACTCCATAAAATGGGAATAGAAGTGGCCATGCTCACAGGGGATAATGAAAGGACGGCTAAAGCAATCGCTAAACGGTTGGGAATCGACGAGGTTCTTCCCAAAGATAAAGCCGAAGAGATCAAAAGGCTTTTTGCCATTCCTGACTGCAAGAAGATATTTGAGCAAAACCCAGAAAAATATATCAAGGAGGAGAAAGGTTGTTGTCATTAGTTCTATGGGGGAAGGGGATAGACAGTTGTTGGATATAATAATTCAAATATTGAAGATTATATGGGACTTCAGTCTTGAAATAATCCCTCTGTTTGTCTTGGCAATCCTTTTTGCCTCCGCGATTGAGGAGTTCTTGCCAGCTAGTGTGATAGAGAAGTTTGTATCTGGAAAAGGAATAATAACCACCCTTCTCTCCGCAGTTGCAGGTGCACTTATCCCTCTCTGTACTTGTGGAATGATACCCCTTGCTGTCGCTTTTCAAAGAAGGAAAGCTCATTGGGTACCTCTGCTCTCTTTTTTAACCGCCGGTGTTGCCTCCAGTATCCCCGCTCTCGCCCTCACCCTGATTTTGGGCATTGAAATAACTCTCATCCGATTAATCACCGCCATCGTTTTTGGAATAGTGGTAGCCTACTCAACCGTTGGACTTCTTCGAGGAAAATTGATGATCAAAGGAGTCGAAGTGGAGACGGAGCATTTCCACCCCGATGAGGTCTACTGCAAACTTTGCCACCATAGAGAGATTGAACACTTCTTTTGCTGGACAAGGTGGAGAGAGGTTTTGGAGGTTTTTTGGAATGATTTTGGAGATTTCTTTCCCTGGCTCGTGGGAAGTTTGATCGTTGCCGGTGTGGTCGGTGCCATCGTTCCTAAATCGTATATTCAAATTATTCTGGGCAAAAAAGCACCTTGGAGCCCCTTCATTGCCAGTGGTATTGGTATCCCATTTTACCTTTGTGCGGGAGCGGATATTCCACTTGTGAAGGCATTACTCATTAAGGGTGCTGGATTAGGAAGCGCCATTGCCATAATGACCTCTGCTCCCACAGTTAATCTCCCAGCCGCGGGGCTTATGATTAAGTGGTTGGGTAAGAAGAATACCTTCATTTATCTTGGAATCTGTTGGTTGGTGGCGGCTCTTTTGGGGCTATTTGTGGATCTGGTCTTCTTTTTCACGTGACCTTTTTGCTGGACAAAATCTCTATTTTCCTCTCGAATTTGTCGATAGCGGTGTGAGCATTTTCCAATTTTTCTTTTAAAATTGAATCGAGTAACCCGACATCGGGAACCTGGTTACTCGATTCTTCGAGCTCGCGAAACCGGATCCCCGTTTCTATGATAAATAGCGTGAGTTCGACAGTTCCATAGAGTATTAAAAGGATTGGAATCAGTAGAAATTTGAGCATAACACCTCACCTCGAAAATAATGGTTTCTTTTTATTTATCGGAATTTTGCCCCTTAAGATTTACTCTGAAATGGAATGCGCCGTGAAAAATTGGTAAAATAAGAATCCGAGTTTAAAATATGAGAGGAGCATGCATGGGCGAAAAAATTAGAGTTTCGTTGCCTGATGGGTCCATCTTGGAGATAAAAAAGGGATTGCTCGTAAGGGATTTAGCCGCTCGCATAAGCTCCATGCTAGAGAAGGAAGCTTTGGCTGGAAAGATCGATGGTGAACTATGTGATCTTTCCACCCCCATTTTAAAGAATGCCGATGTGGAGATCGTCACCTTCTCCTCCCGGGAAGGTCAAAGCATCTACCGCCATAGTGCCGCTCACATAATGGCTCAAGCTGTAATGGAGCTCTTCTCCGATGTGAAGTTGGGCATCGGTCCACCCATTGAAGACGGCTTTTATTATGATTTCGATCTCAAGCACATCCTCACTCCGGATGATTTGAGAAAGATTGAACAAAAAATGCGCGAAATAATCGAAAGTGATCTTCCCTTTGTTAAAGAGAAAATTCCGCGAAGTGAAGCGATAAAGCTCTTCAAATCCAATGGTCAGAATTATAAGGTGGAGCTTTTAGAGGAGATGGCGGATGAGACGGTCACCATCTATAAAAGTGGAGTTTTTTTCGATTTATGTCGTGGACCCCATGTTCCATCGACGGGTAAAATATCCGCTTTCAAATTGTTGAACATCGCAGGGGCCTATTGGAGGGGTGACGAGCATCGCCCGATGTTGCAGAGGATATACGGGGCGGCTTTTGATACCTCAAAGAAGCTAGAACAGTATCTTCATAGACTGGAAGAGGCTGCAAAGAGGGATCACCGTAAGCTCGGTAGAGAACTCGATTTGTTCACCATCAGTGAACAATTTGGAGCGGGACTTCCCCTCTGGCATCCGAAAGGTGCCTTAGTCCGCAAGATCATCGAGGATTTTTGGCGAGATGAACACCTGAAGCGGGGATACGAGATGGTAATGACACCCCACATCGCCAAGGTTGATCTCTGGAAGGCCAGTGGTCATTGGGATTTCTATCGCGAATATATGTATTCGCCCATGGAGATTGAAGGACAAGAATATGTGATCAAGCCCATGAACTGTCCCGCTCATATCCTCATTTATAAATCCCGGACACGTAGTTATCGCGAATTGCCTCTTAGGTGGGCTGAGTTGGGCACGGTCTATCGTTACGAGCGCTCGGGAGTCCTTCACGGATTACTTAGGGTTAGAGGTTTTACTCAGGATGATGCCCATATTTTCTGCCGCCCCGATCAGCTCAGGACTGAAATCCTGGGAGTCATCGATCTCGTGCTTTACATGCTTAAGACCTTCGGTTTTGAAGAATACGATGTTTTCCTCTCCACACGACCCAAAAAGTACGTTGGAACCCTCGAACATTGGGAGAAGGCAACGGAGGCCCTTAAAAAGGCTTTAGAGAAGGTCGGTCTCGATTATCGGATCGATCCGGGCGAAGGCGTTTTTTACGGACCCAAAATCGACATTAAGATCAAGGATGCTTTGGGCCGAGCCTGGCAGTGTACCACCATCCAGGTTGATTTCAACATTCCTGAGCGATTCGATATGACATACATGGGAGAGGATAATAGGGAACACAGACCAATTATGATCCATCGGGCGATTCTTGGATCTATGGAAAGATTCATGGGCTGCCTCATTGAACATTATGCCGGTGCTTTTCCAACTTGGCTTTCACCTGTGCAGGTTGTGGTCATATCCATCGCCGATCGTCACCTTGAGTACGCGAAGAGTGTGCTCTCGAAATTGGTTGAAGCGAAGATACGAGTTGAACTTGATTCAAGATCGGAATCGGTGAACAAAAAAATTCGCGACGCCCAGGTTCGAAAGATTCCCTATATGTTGGTGGTAGGTGACAGGGAAAGGGAGACAAACACGGTGGCAGTGCGAGATCGAAGCGGTGTGGATAGAAGAGGTATATCCCCTGATCAATTTATTGAGAATTTGGAAGCGGAGATAAGGGAGAGGAGACCAACCAGTGGACTGACTTTTTGATATCGTTTCGATTTATAAATGATGGTAAAATATTCATGGATCGATGTTGGAGTATGGTATCTTTTATTTTTAAACTTGACACGATACAAGGGAATGTGTATACTACCGCATTATTTTAAAGTAAGGGGCTTTGATAGTTTCAGGAGGTGAATGCCCATCATTGATGAGGTTCGTGTAAATGAGCGTATTCGGGCTCAAAAGGTGCGACTGATTTCGTCGGAAGGTAAACAGATTGGAATTTTACCCCTAGAGGAAGCTTTGAGAATTGCTTATGATGAAGGTCTTGATCTGGTTGAGGTTGCACCGCAGGCGGATCCATCTGTTTGCCGTATTATGGATTATGGTAAATACAAGTATGAACGGACTTTGAGGGCAAAAAGGGCGAGAAAACATCAAACTACCATTGTCGTGAAGGAAGTAAAGATGCGACCCAAGATCGGAGAGCACGATTTCAATGTCAAGAAGAAGCATGTGGTGAGGTTCTTGGAACACGGTGCGAAGGTTAAGGTTACAATAATGTTTCAGGGACGCGAATTGGCCCACATCGATCTGGGAGAGAAGCTTTTAAATAGATTGGCGGAAGATGTTAAAGATTTAGGGATTGTGGAGTTAAAGCCCAAACTCGATGGTCGAAATATGGTAATGATTTTAGCTCCATTGCATTTATCCCGTTAGTTTGTTAAATTTATAATTTTTACTTTCAAAACCGTGGATTTTTTGGGGGAATATATTTTATGGCCACCAAGGCAAAGGTCCGTAAAAGCGCTGCGAAGCGATTTAAGATCACCTGTTCAGGCAGGATTATGCGGCGTCGGGCCTTTAAGGGTCATCTACTGGAGAAAAAAACTTCTAAAAGGAAGCGTAAATTGGGAAAGAAGGCCATCCTGACTCCAATGGCTAGGAAGGCTGTGGAGAGGATGCTTTCGATATAATTCATCCGGAGGCTTAAAACATGCCCAGAGTTAAGAAGGGACCCAGTACCAGGAGGAGAAGGAAAAAGATCTTAAAACTTGCAAAAGGCTATTATGGGGCTAAAAGCAGGACTTTTCGTGCTGCCAAAGAGCAGGTTATGCATTCCTTAATGTATTCCTATAGGGATCGCCGGGCTCGCAAGAGAGATTTTAGAAGATTGTGGATAGCCAGGATAAATGCCGCGGCGAGGGAGAATGGTTTATCTTATAGTAAACTGATGGATGGATTGAGAAGGGCAAATATTGAAATAAACAGGAAGATGTTATCCGAACTTGCGGTAAGTGACCCAGAGGCCTTTGCTGAACTCGCTTCGTTGGCGAAGGAGAAAATCGGGGCCTAGCTATGTTCAAATATCGAAGTTGATATATTGTAAGTAGCAAGTTGTGTTTTAAATATAGCAAGATATTGTCATACTTAAAGGCTGTGAAGGAGAGAGTAAACTGGTAAGCTCTCCCTTGAGAGAAGCAGCGTCGTGGCTGAAAGCGTTGCCAGGGAGGACCGATTGAAATTCACTCCGGAGCTGTGGGCTGAAAGTAGGTTACACCGGTTTCCACCGTTATCCGGGATTCTCTAGAGTGCCATGGGGGAATTTGGGTGGTACCGCGGAAGGTAAGCCTTTCGTCCCAGAGACGAAAGGTTTTTTAATATTGAACATTTTTAAATTAGCTATGTGGGGAGGATAAGCGGTTGTCAATACGGGAAGAACTAAGGTCTTTAGCTGAAGAAGCCGAACGAGCCATTTCCCAGATTTCCTCACTCGAGGAGCTCAACGAGGCGAGGGTGAAATTTCTGGGCAGAAAGGGGCAGTTGACGGCCATCTTAAAGAGCTTAGGCAAGCTTCCCCTCTCCGAAAGACCTGCTGTGGGACGTTTAGCCAATGAGATACGCGAGACTTTAGAGGAAAGCATTGTCTCAAAAGAGAGGGAACTTAAGAGAGAGCTTTTGCAGAGAAAGCTCGAAGCCGAGAAAGTGGACATCACACTCCCGGGCAAACGTCCTTGTGTGGGAAGAAAGCATCTGTTGACTCAGGCTATAGAGGAGATCATCCGCATCTTCGTGGGCTTGGGCTACAATGTGGTTGAAGGCCCTGAGGTGGAGTTGGACTATTACAATTTTGAAGCGCTCAATACTCCCCCCGATCATCCAGCTCGTTCCCTCCAAGCTACGTTATACGTCAAGATTGCACATGAGCCCAAATCGAGCAGGGAAGAAGTTCTCCTACGAACTCACACATCACCCATCCAAATCAGGGTCATGGAAAGAATGAAACCCCCTCTCTATGTAGTTTCACCTGGGAGAACCTATCGCCGCGATGTTGCAGACCCAACCCATTCCCCCATGTTCCATCAGGTTGAGGGATTTGCCGTCGATAGTCGCATCACTTTTGGTGATCTTAAGGGTACACTTGAAGTCTTTGCCCGGGAGATGTTCGGTAAGGATCGGAAGGTAAGACTCCGTCCCCACTTTTTTCCTTTTACTGAGCCCAGTGCTGAGGTTGACGTCTCCTGCATCGTTTGTGATGGGAGAGGATGCCGAATCTGTAAGTATAGTGGATGGCTGGAAATTTTAGGGGCGGGGATGGTACATCCTAATGTCTTTAATGTTGTGGGATACGATCCTGAGAAGGTAACCGGATTTGCCTTCGGTATGGGTGTGGAACGAATAGCCATGCTTAAATACGGAGTAAACGATATCCGACTATTCTTTGAAAACGACTTGAGATTTTTGGAGCAATTCTAAATCGGTCTATAGTCGATAGCCGCAATAAATTAAAAATAAAAACGAGTTTTGAATTTTAAATTCTTCATTTACTTGGATCATTGGCTATGAGCTATCGACCATCGACGGAGGGTTAAAATGCGCATTTCACTGAATTGGCTAAGGAACTATGTGGAATTTGATCTTTCCCCAGAGGAACTCGCGGAGAGGCTGAATCTGACGGGAACGGTCGTTGAGGGAATAGAATATCTCGGGAAGGATTTACAGAAAGTAGTGGTTGGCCGGATAAAAAGGATCAAACCACATCCAAATGCCGATTATCTCAAGGTTTGTTCGGTTGATATTGGGGGCAAGGAGCTTCAAATCGTCTGTGGCGCGAAGAATATGAAAGAAGGGGATAAGGTCCCCGTGGCTTTGGTTGGCACGAAGCTCCCGAGTGGTCTTGAGATAAACAGGGCCATCATAAAAGGAGTTGTCTCCGAAGGAATGATGTGCTCCGAGTCGGAGCTAGGGGTAGGTGAGGATGCAAGTGGTTTGCTCATTCTTGATGAAAGCGTCGAGGTCGGTGAGAATTTAGCAAAGGCCCTTGGTCTTGAAGATGCTGTCCTTGAGTTGGAGATCACCCCAAACCGACCGGATTGTTTGGGGGTGATAGGCATTGCGCGAGAAGTCGCCGCCATCGTGGGCAGTGAACTCAAGAAACCGAAGATCAAATTGAAAGAGGTTGATAGATCCATTCACCAGGTAACAAGAGTCGATGTTCTGGATGGCGATCTTTGCCCCCGATACGCAGCGCGGATCATCGACGATATAACCATCGCTCCCTCCCCGTTGTGGATGAAGCGCCGTCTACAGGCGGCGGGTTTTCGGGCCATCAATAACGTTGTGGACATCACTAACTATGTAATGCTGGAAACTGGTCAACCCCTCCATGCTTTCGACTTCCACCGTTTAAATGAGAGGAGGATAGTGGTGAGGACTGCCCATCTTGGAGAAACGATTGTTACCCTCGACGGTGTCTTTCGCCAGCTGGATGAGACCATGCTGGTCATTGCCGATGCCAAAGAACCCATTGCTTTAGCTGGGGTAATGGGTGGTGCTCATTCGGAGGTATCCGAGGGGACAACCACTATCCTGCTGGAATCGGCCAATTTTAATCCGCGAAGCATCATGCGCACGTCGCGGAAGTTGGGACTAATCACGGAGTCTTCAAACCGTTTTGAGAAGGGACTTGATCCAAATGGTCCAGTTTATGCTGCGGATAGAGCTGCTCAATTGATGCAAGAGCTCGCCGGGGGTAAGGTATTCAAGGGTGTAATTGATGTATATCCTAAACCGAAGCGGGTCTGGAGTCTTACGCTTCGTCCTCAGAGGGTCAACGACATCCTTGGCACCAACCTCTTGCCTAAGCAAATTGCCCAAATTTTGGAGAGTCTAGAACTCAAAATCTCCCGACTCCCGACTCCCGACTCCCGACTTGAGGTCCGTGTGCCCACGTTCAGACCGGACTTAGAGCGGGAAATCGACTTAATTGAGGAAGTAGCCCGTCTTTACGGATACAACCGGATTCAATCCACCTTGCCCGAGAGCGGTGGAAAACGGGGCGGTTTAAGTTTAAATCAAAGGATAAGCCTATGTATCAAGGATATTTTAGTTTCTTGTGGTCTTTGGGAGGTCGTTACCTATAGTTTTATCGGTCCCCAACACTTCGATAAGCTCATGCTACCCGCGGACAGCTCCTTAAGAAGGACCATAGCCTTAAGAAATCCATTAAGCGAAGAACAATCGATCATGCGAACCACTCTCCTTCCGGGATTACTTGAGGTTTTAAGGTACAATGCCCATCGAAATCGATATAATGTGCAAATTTTTGAAGTTGGGCGCATCTTTCATCCTCGACCAGGCGAGATTTTGCCCCATGAGCCGGTTATGGTTGCCGCGGCTTTGACCGGTTCCTGGAGGGAGAGTGAGTGGCACGAAAGGGCTAAGCTACTGGATTTCTTCGATGCAAAGGGTATAATTGAGACCTTATTTGACCAGTTGGGCATCGAAGACTGGCACCTGGCTAGAACCATTCGTCCCTTCCTCCACCCGGGTCGGGGTGCGGAAGTTTTCATAAAGGGCGAGATGGTTGGGATATTGGGGGAGATTCATCCTCATGTCCAAGAGGCTTTTGAGCTTCCCAATCCCGTGACCATTTTTGAATTGGAGGAAGCGAAGCTGGTGAAATATGCCTCGCTCCTCAGGCAATTTGAGGAGATACCGAAATATCCCGATGTTACCTTGGATATCGCTCTAGTTGTGGATGAAGCCATCTCCAATGAGGAGGTGTACAAGGTTATCCGTCGATGGGGAGGTAGGTTACTAAAGGAGATTCATCTCTTCGATCTCTACCGCGGTGGGCAGATTCCCAGGGGCAAGAAGAGTCTCGCTTACTCCCTGACTTTCAGAGCGGATGATAGAACCCTCACCGAAGACGAAACGAAAAAGGCTCTGGAACGCATCATCGCAAGATTAAAAAAGGAGCTCGGTGCAAGAATTCGCGCTTAAGTGAGAATACATGAGTCATAATTTCAGAATTTGCTGCGTGATTATCTAAAGAAAAGTGGACTATGACCCACCTACAAAGCGAGAATGAGGGTGGAAAAATTTTCCGAACAGCTATTGCATAAATATGCAAATTTTTGTATAATTTTTGGCATACTTATGAGTTCGAGGATGCGATGGTAAATGTCTCGGGTTTGTAGGATAGGGATAATTGGAGCCTCCGGTTACACTGGAG
>JBFMAG010000100.1 GCA_040755895.1 Actinomycetota bacterium
TATTATTACCGAAAGAGGCATCGTCAGACCACCTTTCGAGATCAATTTGAGAAAGCTCATTAGAGAATAATTAGTCCCGTTGCCGCCGCTGTTCGAACCTTGCTCGCTTAATGGTTCTCGCAGATGCGCCTTCCAGGATACTCTTATCGAATTATTAAGAGTGAATTATGTTAGGCTATAATAACAATACTTTTCAGTGCCCAATTATGGAAAGGAATTGTCTCTTAATCTTAAGTGATGTAAGTTTAGAAGCAATAAATCAAAATTCGATTGGGGTAATTGTCTGAAGAGTTTGCTTGAGCCATTTGTCTAAATTATTGAAGGAGAGAGTTTTGGGGAGGGAAGGATGGGAAAGCTGTTTGAGGGCTTGCTAAATTTGATATATCCTCCTCGGTGCCTCGTTTGTGGTCGTCTTCGTGAGGATCCACTCTGTGACGAGTGTTTTTCTTCTTTACCCTTGATTGAGTTCCCCATCTGCCTTAATTGCGGAAAACCTTGCAATCTTCAAACCAACGAATGCAGAGAGTGCCGTGGCAAGCATTTCCATTTCCGCATGGCTCGGGCTGCTGGTCTTTATGATGGGAATTTGCGGGAGGCAATCCACAGGTTCAAATACCATAATGGCAAAAGGCTGGCACCGGTCTTCGCCCAACTGATGATAAGCCGGGCTGAACGGGAATTATTCGATGTGGATCTGATCACCTATGTGCCCTTAAGTAGAGGAAGGGAGTGCAAGAGGGGTTTTAATCAATCTCGCTTATTGGCTATGGAGATATCGCTACGAGTCGATAAGCCCTGCGAGGGAGTTCTTATCAAGGCCAAAGAGACTGTGGAACAGAATAAGCTCTCCCTGGAGGAGAGAAGGAAAAATGTAAGAGGAGTATTTTCCCCTTCAAGTAAAGCAGATTTACGGAATAAGGCGATTCTTTTAATAGACGATGTCTTAACCACGGGAGCCACGGTGAATGAATGCAGTAAAATTCTCCTCGCTCAAGGGGCAAATAGAGTAAATGTCCTCACAATAGCTCGATCCACCATTTATCACTGAGCGAAAAAGATAAATTGACACCCCTCATGATTTGTGATAGTGTTAGTTTGCAAGTACGACTTGCCACGAAAGTGGCTTAATTTTTGTTAGGAGGTTGTGTAAGTGCAAGGAAGAGTCAAATGGTTCAGCGCAGAGAAGGGGTACGGATTCATCGAGCGCGAAGATGGTGAAGACGTATTCGTTCATTTCTCTGCAATCCAGGAGGAGGGTTTCAAAACCCTACGGGAGGGAGAAAAGGTCGAATTCGACATTGTTCAGGGCGACCGAGGCCCACAAGCTGCGAATGTCCGCAGAGTTCCCTAAGTCTGTTAGATTTTCGAGAATTTAACAGCGAACCCCATGTTTTATAACATGGGGTTTTTCTATTCAAAAATTTTCCTTGTGACAAGCAGGAAAAATTGTGAGCAAAGAGAATAAAAGGTTATATCCTCTTAGAACTAGGACTAGTGTATGAAGGCTGATTCGAAGAAAATCGATGTAGAAAACTTGGAGAATGTAATCTGCCGGATCGAAGGAATAAAAGCAGCTCGCATCGTAGCTGGAGTGGGTGATTCCATCGAAGAGATACATATCCTTGCCCTTCCCATAAAAACCCTCAAACAGATTGCCCGGGATATAGAATCCATTTTGAAGTTTTTCAAAATCCAAAAATTAGTCAGGGGTCCATGGAAAAGAGACCCTTTATGAAAGGAGGGCTCTTCCATGAAGGCTAAGCGGTTTTTAGAACCAACAACCATCGCAACTTTAGTTCTGACTGGTGGTGCAAGATTTAGAATTTAGAGGGAGTTGTAGCTTGAGATGAGGTTGAAGGATGAAAAAAGTACCCATTAGTTTTAAGGCATATTCAATATTTTTAACCGCGTGTGCCTCGGCTCTCCTCTTTTACCTGGTGTCTACCACTCCTAGGCTATCTTGGCAGCATATTCTCCTCTTCGGTTTATTAATTTGGCTCGCTGAGTCCTTTGGAATAGATCTTCCCAAGGTGGGAGCGGTCTCCGTTAGTTTTGCCCTCCTATATGCCGCCATTCTTCTTTTAGGACCAGCCTCCGCTGCGCTGGCAGCCTTATCCACCGCCGTGGTTTGGAGGGATATTAAGAAAAGATCCTCTTTTTATAGATGGTTAGCCAATGGGAGTCTGGCCATATTGGATACGGGGATAGCGGGTTTGGTTTATCTTTATGCTCATGGACCGATTTTAATGGTCAA
>JBFMAG010000101.1 GCA_040755895.1 Actinomycetota bacterium
ACTAAACTCCCAAGGAGTTTGTCAATCTGTCACGAGGGAGTAAAAGATGTATGAACCAAGATTCTATCGGGAGAAAATGCTCGCCAAAGGTTTAGTTTCCTTCCAGGTGGTAGTGGCCGAAACCGACTTACACATAAGTGCTAATGGAAATTTTAATCATCAAGCATTGGAAGCTGTTCTAAAGTATCGCAAAGATTTGGAAGAGTTCATCGCCAAACATCCCCTCTTTAGGACTACTCTTAAGCCTTATGACGTTCCCGATTCGGCTCCAAAGATGGTCAGAAGTATGGCTCGAGCGGCCGGGAAAGTCGATGTGGGACCCATGGCCACCGTGGCTGGAGCCATCGCGGAGTTCGTGGGGCGTGATTTATTGAAACTCTCGCGGGAGGTCATCGTCGAAAACGGTGGAGATATCTTCATCGAGACCAGGAAACCCCGAAAGATTGCCGTTTATGCTGGGGATTCTCCACTGAGCAACAAAATTGCCATCGAAATTAAGCCGGATCAAACACCCTTGGGGGTCTGCACCTCTGCGGGGACTCTCGGTCACTCCCTAAGTTTTGGGGAAGCCGATGCGGTGGTCGTTTTATCCTGGGATACCTGCCTGGCAGATGCAGCCGCTACGGCCATTGGCAATCGGGTGCGCAAATCTGAGGATATCGATGAGGCATTGACTTATGCCCGGACAATCGGTGGACTCAATGGCGTCATCATCATAAAGGATAATAAAATGGGTGTCTGGGGTGATCTGGAGATATCACCTTTGTAAGTGGTCATGGGAATATGGGTGAAACCGTACCGCTCGATTCTTAAGAGACGGTTTTCTTGAGGTCTAACCAATAATTATTTATTAATGTAGAGGCGGTCTTGTGCCCGCCCAAATGGATATTTAGCGGGAGATGAACTCCCGCGCTACTTGCCTGAGAACACAAAAGTTCAATTAACTACTGGAGGATACGTTGAGGATCAAGTCTCATCCCATTTTGGGAGATATTCCCAAAAGAAAAGTTATAAAGATAAAGGTAGATGGGAGAACCATCGAAGCCTTTGAGGGAGAACCCATAGCAGTTGCCCTCCTTGCTGCTGGCATAAAGGTTTTTAGGAGGACGGTAAAAAGAAGGGAACCTCGTGGTCTATTTTGCGCCATCGGACAATGCACTGATTGTATGATGACCGTAAATGGTGCACCCAATGTGAGAGCCTGCATTACTCCAGTGGAAGAAGGAATGGAGATAAGAACTCAAATTGGCTGGGGTGAGGGAAGTTGATGGATGCCGAAGTGGCGGTAGTGGGAGCTGGTCCAGCGGGTCTTTCCGCTTCCATAGAGGCTGCACGATTGGGTGCCAAGGTAGTCCTAATCGACGAAAATGGCAAACCCGGTGGACAACTATTCAAGCAAATTCACAAATTCTTTGGCTCGAGGGAGCATTTAGCTGGATTGAGGGGATATGACATAGGAAATGAATTATGGCAACGGGCAATGGAGTTGGGGATCTATGTGATGTTGAACACCACAGTTTTTGGCATATTCGAGGATAAAATCCTGGGTTTATTAATGGCGACGGGATCTGAAATTCTACATGCTCAACGGATTATTTTGGCTACGGGGGGTTCTGAAAATACCATCGCTTTTCCGGGTTGGACACTACCCGGGGTGATGGGTGTGGGGGCGGTTCAAACCCTCATCAATGTGCATAGAGTGCTACCGGGCAAAAGAGTACTGATGGTTGGATCGGGCAACGTGGGTCTAATCGTATCCTATCAGTTACTCCAGGCCGGTGCGAGGGTGGTTGCCATTGTGGAAGCCACTCCTAAAATAGGAGGATATCACGTACACGCGGCAAAGATTCAACGGGCGGGTGTGCCCATCATAGTCTCTCACACGGTTAAACGAGCCCATGGCAAGGATTACGTTGAGGCGGCGACCATCGTACGGGTTGACGATGATTTGAAGATGATCCCGGGTACGGAAAAGACCCTCGATGTTGATACCATCTGCCTCGCCGTTGGTCTTACTCCTTTAAGCGAATTAGCTTGGATGAGCGGTTGCAAATTCATCTTCGTTCCCACCTTGGGTGGACACGTTCCCATTCACAACGAGGATATGGAAACGACCGTGAAGGGAATTTATGTGGCTGGGGATATAGCGGGTATAGAGGAGGCGAGCATTGCCATGGAGGAGGGAAGACTCGCGGGCATAGCAGCTGCGGAAAGTCTGGGCTATGCCGGGGAAGAGGCAACGAGATTAAAAAGGGAGGTCAAAGGGAGACTATGGCAGTTACGCCGGGGCCCTTTCGGAGAGGATAGATATTTGGCAAAGCAAAGGATAATGAAGGTGGCTCCGAGGTGAACGGTGAAATAGCCCCAACGAGAGCAATAACCCTTAAAGAGTTGAGGAATACACCTGGTTTCCCTTCCCAGGAGCGAATGAGTCTGGGACGGGTGGCCGTAATTGAATGCCCCGAGGAGATACCCTGCAACCCCTGCGAGTTTGCCTGTCCAAAGGGAGCCATAAAAATAGGGCAGCCCATAACGAATCTTCCCCAGCTCATAGAGGAGAGATGTGATGGATGCGGGATTTGCATACCTTCCTGCCCCGGTCTTGCGATCTTCATCGTAGACTTAACTTACTCCAAGACCCAGGCTTTGGTGGAATTTCCCCACGAGTTTCTACCTCTACCCAAGGAGGGCCAGGAGGTGGACGCCACCGATCGCCAGGGCAAGGTTTTGACGAAAGGGAGGGTAGTAAAGGTAAGAAATCCGAAGGATTACAATTCCACCCCTGTGATATCCCTCACCGTTCCAAAGAGATATGCCAATGAAGTGAGGGACATCTCAAGGAGGAGTTCGAATTGGATGACGAAGTGATCATCTGCCGATGTGAAGAGGTCACAAAGGGAGAAATCCTTAAGGCCATTGGAGAAGGTGCGAGGACCATCACCGGCGTAAAGACAAGAACCCGGGCGGGAATGGGTCTCTGTCAAGGAAGAACCTGTGGAAGATTGATGGCACGATTGCTCGCTGAAAGAACCGGTCAAGCTCTTGAGAAAATACCTCCGGCCACGGTTAGACCTCCGGTGAGGGCAACTAAGATGGAGAACCTGGTGAGGCCTCATGGTGAATAAGGCTGATGTCGTGGTCATCGGTGGAGGGGTAATCGGTACTTCGATTGCCTGTCACCTGGCCAAGTACGGTGTGGATACATTATTAATAGAAAGGAGAAATTTAGCCGCGGGAACCTCTGGTGCTTGTGACGGCTTCATTTTTCTCCAGTCTAAAAAGCCAGGTTTTGACCTTCGATTGGCTTTGGAGAGTGCCAGATTATACGAGAACTTGGCGGATGAGCTATCTTACGACATAGAATATCGGAAATGTGGCGGGATGATTCTCATCGAAACTGCGGAGCAATTAAAGGTGATAACTGAGCTCATGGATGGGCAAAGAAGGGTAGGATTGGATATTGAGTTAACGACGACACCTCAAGAACTTGAGCCCATCCTATCGGGACATATCATTGGTGCCACCTATTCACCTTTAGATGCTCAGGTGAATCCATTTAAAGTGGTTTTGGGTTTTGCCCAAGGTGCGAAGAGAAAGGGAGCTCGGATACTTAACTATACGGAAGTTCAAGCCATTCGGACCAGGACTGTTCGCGGCGAGCTTAGGGTGGATTCGGTCATAACTGAAAGAGGGGAAATTAAGACGAATACGGTCATAAATGCGGCGGGAGTGTATGCGCCAGTGATAGCGAAAATGGTGGGGTTGGATTTGCCGATCATTCCCAGACGGGGGCAGGTTTTGGTCACCGAACCCCTTCCCGAGTTTGTCACGAGGCTTTTGGTGGATGCCGGGTATATAACACTTAAACTTGCCCCGGATCATCGCGAGACCGATGATGGGTTGGGACTGGGCTTTACCTTGGAGCAAACCACGGGTGGAAATCTTCTCATCGGAAGTACCAGGGAATTTGTGGGCTATGATAGGAGGACGACATATCACGGGATCAAAGCCATCACTCAAAATGCCTTAAGGATTGCACCAGCTTTAAAAGAGGTCAATATCATCAGGTCATTCGCGGGATTAAGACCATACACGCCAGATGGTCTTCCCATTTTAGGCGAAGTGCAAGGCCTCTCCGGTTTCATAATAGCTGCGGGTCATGAGGGAAATGGTATCGCTTTGGCTCCCATCACCGGGAAATTGATCGCTGAACTGGTTGTCAAGGGAAGACCATCGATATCTTTGGATGAATTCGGGTTGGAGCGGTTTTAAAAGCTTAAAGCCATCAGCTTCCAGCTCTCAGTTGAAGGGAAAGACTGAATTGCTATGTCTTACAGGAAATTTGAATTGAGCTACGGGCATCAAAAGATAGAATTCTCGATTGGGGATGAAAATCTTCTGGGCGTGATTCAAGCGAAAAAGATGTCGCCCCTCCCCAATCCTCGAGATTTTCCTCCCCTGTCTGAAATAGTCAGCCCCGGAGAGAGTGTAGCCATCCTGGTCTCGGATAAGACCAGGGCAGCCAAATCCGATCTCATATTACCCCTATTATTGGATGAGCTTAATTCCTCAGGTGTTCCTGATGAAGATATCTTCATAACCTTTGCCACAGGTACCCATCCCAAACATACAAGGGAAGAGCAGCGACAAATCGTAGGGGAAGAAGTTTTCGAGAGGGTGTCTCTCTACGACCATGATTGCCACGATCGAAATAATCTCAAATATGTGGGCACAACGAGCAGGGGGACGAAGGTCGAACTCAATAGGCAAGTACTTGAAGCCGATAGGATAATCCTCACGGGGACCATCGTTTACCATTACTTTGCGGGTTTCGGAGGTGGGAGAAAAAGCATTCTCCCCGGAATAGCCTCCTTCGAAACCATACAATCCAACCATCGACTTGTCTTAAATCCGAATGAGGGTAGGAACCCTCTGGCCAGGACGGGCATACTCAATGGAAATCCCGTCCATGAGGATATGATTGAAGCTGCGTCCATGGTCAATCCCGATTTCTTATGCAATGTGGTTTTAAATGATGATGGGGAATTGTCGGGAATTTTCACTGGGCACTGGAGGAGGGCTCATGAGAAAGGTTGCCATTTCGTAGATGAGCATTGTAGGATCAAAGTCGGCGAAAAGGCCGATTTAGTCGTGGTGAGCTGTGGGGGACATCCCATGGACGTAAACTTCGCTCAGTCACACAAAGCTATGGATAATGCATCCTTCGTTCTTCGGGATGGGGGAGTGATGATCCTTTTGGCTGAGTGTGGCGAGGACTATCCTTCACCTGAGTATCGTGAGTGGTTGAAGTATCGATGCAAGGAAGAAATCGAGGAGGTTTTACGGGAGGAATTTTCCATTCCTGGACATACCATATACTCCGCCATGGAGAAGGCGGAGAAATTTCACATCATTCTGGTGACCGAATTAAACACGGATGATGTGCATCACCTGGGGATGACCCCGGCGAGCTCAATTGAGGAAGCTTTGGGCATCGCTCGGGCCAAATTGGGGAAAGCTCCATCCACTTATGTCATGCCCCAAGGATACACCACCCTGGGGACAGTCTCCACATAATCTTTCTATCTGATAGCGTTCTAACAATTGGTGATTCGCCCTTCGGAACCCACCACCTTGGCAGACTGGATTATATTCTCTTCAGTTTAACATATGCCAAGTGAGCTTCTTTAGCCAATCCTCGCCGCTGTAGGTCG
>JBFMAG010000102.1 GCA_040755895.1 Actinomycetota bacterium
GCCTTTTTCTTTCTTTAAAAGCGAAGCTCATTACCATACCAACAACAAAGGCCATAAGTAGAGCAGAAATTATCCTTGAAATGACCATCTTGCTTCCTACGATACTCCCCGAGAAAATAAGAGCGAGGATCTTTGACGCAGGCGCAACCCAGAGGATAATAAAAGCCACCCCTATTCCGCACCGGTTTTCGGTGCCTATTCTTTAAACCCTTAAGGATTTCATCTTTGATCCGGATTACGTCCAAATAAAGTTAGGTATTTGGCATTTAGCTCCTCCAGAGTCTTGGTGTTAATTGAATAATGAATCCATCTTCCCTTCCTCCGGCTGTTCACCAATCCAATATCCCTGAGTATCGCCAAGTGATGGGAGATCAATGATTGAGGCAAATCGAGTTCATCAATAATCTTACAGACACAAAGCTCACCTCGATTAAGGAGGAGGGAAAGAATTTTTAAGCGGTTCTCATCCGCTATGATCTTAACACTCGCGCTAACTCTTTTATCAACCCAAGCTTGTTTTCCTTCAAGATACGTTTACGTTCCCCGGCATTTATCATCTGAAATCACCTTGTTAAATTATAAGTGAAATGATAACCTCAAGAATTAAGTAACACTCATGCAAAAATAGGAAAGGTACAGGAAAATGAGTGACAATTTTGCGGTGCAGACCTTCGAACTAACCAAGGAATTTAACGGACTTCGGGCAGTGGATGGAATCGATCTTACGATAAGAGAAGGGGAGCTTTTCTCGATTGGGTCCCAATGGTGCGGGAAAGACCACAACGATAAATATGCTCTGCTGCCTTCTCAAGCCAACAAAGGGAACAGCGAGAGTCGCAGGGTATGATGTCCTTAAGGAGCCAGAAAAGGTAAAAAGTCATATCGGCGTCTCTCCACAGGAAACGGTGCTCTCGGAAAGACTTAACTCCTGGGAGAACTTGAGCCTTTTTGGAAATATCTACGGGATAGGCTCAAAGGAAATAAGGAGGCGCTCCGAGGAGCTTTTGGAAAGAGTTGGTCTTTTGGACAGAGCTAAGGATCAAGTGAGGAAATTCTCTGGAGGAATGAAAAGGAGACTCAACTCGTCCTCGCTCTCATCCACGATCCACAGATTCTCTTCCTGGACGAGCCCACCCTGGGACTTGACCCTCAATCTCGAAGAGCGATATGGGAATACATCGAAAGTCTCAAAGGCAAAAAGACCATCCTTCTCACCACCCACTATATGGAAGAGGCAGACTTCCTCTCCGACAGAGTAGCCATCATCGACAGCGGCAAGATCGTAGCACTAGGGACTCCCAATGAACTTAAGAAAAAATTTGCAGACACGGGGGTATTGACGGTTTCAACTAAGGGTTTGAGCAAAGATATCTTGGAAGAACTCAAAGCGGAGTATGGGACCGTGGATGAGATAGCAGGTGAACTGAAGATAGTTCGGGACGATCTTGATCTCAAGGAGGTTGTGGATTTCCTTTATTCTCGAAATGTCTCCGTTTCCTCAGCAGCTCGAGAGGAACCCACTCTTGAGGACGTATTCTTGCGCATCACCGGAAAGAGACTGAGAGATTAGGTGATAAGATGAGATTCTGGGAATTCGCTAAGAGAAATTTCAAGGAATTGTGGAGGGATCCCGTAGCTTTGGGTTTCCTCCTGGGAATGCCTCTTGTGTTCATGCTCATCTTTGGTTTCGCCTTTAGCGAGGAGCATATGAGCAAGTCCCACATCGGAGTGGTGGATAAAGAGAAAACTTCCACCTCCCGTGCCTTTGTAAAGGTTTTAAATGAGATTGAAGACCTCGAAGTTTCCTCTCATCGCGATACTTCCAAAGCTTTAAAGGAATTAAAAGATGGCGAATTGCTCTGTTTCTTCCTCATCCCAAAGGGATTTGGCTCGGCAGTGGAGACAAACCGCCGCGGTGGAAAAGTAAAAATTTCCCTCGAGGTAACCTACGATGAGACTAAGCAATGGTTGCCAGAGCGGGCAATTGCCATTGTGGAAGGGATAGCTCTCAAATTCATGGGCACTGAAACCCCTTTGGATATGAAACGCCAGGGAACAAAGCCTGAGGTGAAGCCGGAGTACCTTCATTTTCTGGTTCCGGGTATCGTGATCTTTGGGCTCATGATTCTTATTCCCACCCTAGCTCGAACCATAGTTGCCGATAAAGAAAAGGGATTTCTTCCCCGCCTGTTCACCACTCCCACAAGGTCTGTAGACTTTCTCCTCGGTTATTCTTTGCCCATGATTCTGGTAACCGTAATTCTGGTGATAATTTATCTAGTCGTGGCCTTCCTCATGGGATTAAGGATCTACGGAAATCTTGCTCTGGCCTTCATTTTCTTTTTCCTCATCGGAGTCTGTTGCATCGGATTCGCCATGACAATTGGAGCTTTTGCCAAGAGCGAAGCCCAGGCTGAACCCGTCTGCTGGATATTTCTGGTCCCCATGGCCATGCTCTCAGGTGCCTGGTTTCCCATAGAGAACCTTCACCCCATTATGATGAACTTCGCTAAAGCATTTCCCTTCTACTACGCTCTTGAAGCCTCAAGACGCATCATCACCACTGGCGCTGAATTTAACATGGTTTCCACAGAATTTCTCATCGTCTCAGGCTGGGCGGTTCTCTCATTCCTCATGGGAACCATAGCCTTTAGAAGAGGCCTTGGATTTGATTAATCCGTTGGCAAATGAATCAAGCCATCCTAAGTTCTAGATTTTTTTTCATGGCTAGGTCTTTCTCTGATGCTTCGATTTGGGGAATGTTTCGCTTAAACCAAAATATCCAATAGGCTATAACCTTACCTTCTCTAAGGATAGCCACTCTATCACAAATTTGCTCAACTTCGTAGAGTAGATGACTGGATAAAAAAACTGTCTTTCCTCCATCCCCAAGAGCTCTGATGAACTCACGCATTTCCCTCATGCCCTGTGGATCGAGTCCAATGGTTGGCTCACCTGCATCTATCATATGCTCAAGGAAAAACAAGCCTTTAAGGATATTAAGAGAAGATCAGGGAGGATGAGACGGATCGGGGCTGGCAAACTTGCTGGGTCAAAGCCTGAAAGAAAAAGGCTCAAGGTCTGAAAGGATCCAGCTCCTTTCCAAATAAATCATGTGCCATAAGAACACGGATAGATGACTGAAAAACTGGTCCAGAAGAGGCCGCGGGACAGGAAGGGCTATCTGGCAAAAATTTACTTGACATGATCGGCTTTTTCATAGATGACCCCCTACAGGGTGATTTTTTGAATGATGGCGTCTGCCATCTCAGAGGTGGAAGCGGTACCCCCCAGGTCGTAGGTAACCGTCTTGCCTTCCTTGATTACTCCAGCGGTTGCGTTGAAGATTTTATCGGCTGCTTCTTTCTCCCCCATGTGCTTGAGCATCAAGACGCTGGAGAGAATGATCGCCGTGGGATTGACCTTGTTCTGTCCCGCATATTTGGGAGCACTTCCATGGACAGGTTCAAAGACCGCGCACCTCTCTCCAATGTTCGCTCCGGGCACTATGCCCAAACCTCCAACGAGACCAGCACATAAGTCGGAGAGTATATCCCCGTATAGATTTGGACAGAGCAGAATGTCATATACTTCGGGTTTTTGAACTAGCTGCATGCACATGTTATCGACTATTCTGTCCTCGAATTCGATTTGAGGATAATCCTGGGCAACCTTTCTGGCACATTCTAAAAATAGACCATCACTGAACTTCATTATGTTTGCTTTATGGACCGCGGTGACCTTGCGGCGGTGCTCTCTTAGGGCGTACTCAAAGGCAAATCGGGCAATGCGCTCAGAGGCCCTACGGGTGATCCTTTTAATGCTCTCAGCCGTATCCTCATCCGCCATCCGTTCGATCCCTGCATAGAGATCCTCCGTATTTTCCCGAACCACCACGAGATCGATATCGCTGTATCTGGATGGCACTCCCTCCAGAGAAAAAGCGGGTCTCAGGCAAGCGTACAAATCGAGTTCCTTCCTCAATGCCACATTGACGCTGCGAAAACCGGTCCCCACGGGTGTGGTAATCGGTCCTTTGATGGCAACCTTATTTCGACGGATCGACTCCAGGACATGTTCAGGTAAAGGTGTCCCACATTTATCCACCACATTCGCACCGGCTTGGACAACCTCCCATTCGATGGAAACCCCAGTGGCTTCCACCACTCGTCTCATCGCCTCAGTTATTTCCGGACCAATCCCGTCACCGGGAATCAGAATTACTGTACGCATATGACCCACCTCAAGTCGGGAGTCTCTGGTCGGGAGTGGTAGTGAATTAATTAAATCAAACTTTTCCATAAAACTCCCGACTACCCACTCCCCACTACCGACTACAGTTTGAACTTACCGTGCTTTTTGAAGTGTTCAATGAGCCCTCCGTCTTCAAGTATATTCAACATCACCTTGGGCAATGGTTTTGTCTCGATCATGATTCCTTTGGTTAGATTCCTTATCTTTCCCTCCTCTATATCCACTTCAAGCTCGTCTCCCTGATCAATCCGTGACGTATCACAGATAAGCGCCGGGAGTCCAACATTTATGGCATTGCGGTAAAAAATTCGGGCAAAGGACTTTGCCAGTACACCACCAACGCCAGCTAGCTTGATTATGGCCGCCGCATGTTCTCTGCTCGAGCCAAGCCCAAAATTTTTTCCCGCCACAATGAGGTCACCGGGCTTCACCTTCTTGGCAAAATTGGGATCGGCATCTTCCAAAACGTGTTTGGCCAGTTCAGGTAGGTTAGTTCGCAGGTGAAAGTATCGCCCTGGCGCAATTAGATCAGTGCTTATATCATCTCCAAATTTCCAGACTCTTCCCCTAAGCTTCATAACCCACCAGTTGGAAGTTTGTTAGTTGGAGTTGGTAGTGAATTAATTAAGCCACTTATCATCTTAGCAAGCTCAATGCACGCTCGGTAGCAAATTTGATACTCGTCGTGTGATAAATAATTCTGATTAAAAGATATGCAAATTAAAGGGACACATGCACCGATGAGCGTGACATACGGTAAAATTGTCTTTTCTCATTGTTATGGTATCTTCCTGCTCCTTCAGCGATATTCGATGCTATGGATAGGCTGCTCTTCGCAGCTGATTCACTAACCCAAACTGCTCAGTCTTTGGAAACTTATTCGTTAATTTATAAATTAAATCTACAAACTTAATTGATCTCTGATATACTTCCAATTTTTCGAACTCAAACTGCATTCTTTCCCCTCCCAGCTACTAACTCCTAACTCCCAACTAGAGGTATTCTCGAGGGTCAGTGATCTTTCCCTCGATAGCTGAAGCGGCTGCGGTAGCTGGTGAACATAGGTAGATGAAGCTCTCTGGGTTTCCCA
>JBFMAG010000103.1 GCA_040755895.1 Actinomycetota bacterium
AGAAAATTGCGTTTTTGATGAAGGAAGGAAAGCATCTGGGCCAGGATGGAATCGAAGAAATAGTAAAAATCCGCACCGAGATGAATGATGGTGGCAAGCGGCGTTACACTAACGAAGAGATTCTTAAAAAATTCCTTACCTGAAGAATCCTCAGAGACTATACGCCAGACCCCGCCGAGTGGCGGGGATGATATAGTCCGGTCTCCATAGCGATATGGAGTTAACACAAACGAACGGTCCTAAGGTAGCGAAATTCCTTGTCGGGTAAGTTCCGACCTGCACGAAAGGCGTAACGACTTGGGCACTGTCTCGACGAGGGACTCGGCGAAATTGTACTACTCGTGAAGATGCGAGTTACCCGCAACTGGACGGAAAGACCCCGTGAACCTTTACTGTAGCTTGACATTGGACTTTGCTGCGTCATGTGCAGGATAGGTGGGAGGTTATGAAGCCCCGACGCCAGTCGGGGTGGAGCTGCCCTTGAGATACCACCCTTGGCGTAGTGGGGTTCTAACCCTAACAGTTATCCTGTTGGGGGACAGTGTCAGGTGGGCAGTTTGACTGGGGCGGTCGCCTCCCAAATGGTAACGGAGGCGCTCGAAGGTTCCCTCAGCGCGGTCGGCAATCGCGCGGTGAGTGTAAGGGCAGAAGGGAGCCTGACTGCGACCCGTACATGGGGAGCAGGGACGAAAGTCGGACCTAGTGATCCGGCGGCTCAGCGTGGAATGGCCGTCGCTCAACGGATAAAAGGTACTCCGGGGATAACAGGCTCATCTCCCCCAAGAGTCCACATCGACGGGGAGGTTTGGCACCTCGATGTCGGCCCATCGCATCCTGGGGCTGGATAAGGTCCCAAGGGTTCGGCTGTTCGCCGATTAAAGCGGTACGCGAGCTGGGTTTAGAACGTCGTGAGACAGTTCGGTCCCTATCCGTTGCGGGCGCAGGAGACTTGAGGAGAGTCGTCCCCAGTACGAGAGGACCGGGACGAACGGACCTCTGGTGTACCAGTTGTCCTGCCAAGGGCATCGCTGGGTAGCTATGTCCGGATGGGATAAGCGCTGAAGGCATCTAAGCGCGAAGTCCACTCCAAGATTAGGTCTCCCATCCGTAGGGAGTAAGACTCCAGGTAGACTACCTGGTTGATAGGCCACAGGTGTAAGCCCAGCAATGGGTTGAGCCGAGTGGTACTAATAGGTCGAGGACTTGACTTTTACTCGATGACCGCTATGTAGTTTTGAGGGTGCAAATTTATTTCGTTAACCGTTCACCCTATTTTATAAAGAT
This sequence comes from Actinomycetota bacterium, assembly GCA_040755895.1. NCBI lineage: Bacteria > Bacillati > Actinomycetota > Actinomycetota bacterium. Next base: position 1,285 of record JBFMAG010000103.1, read on the forward strand.
TTTTTTAATTACGGTGAACGAATAACGAATTTAATTAGGGAGGTCTCAGAAAGAGCGATCTCTCCTATTTTTTAACAGAAATTTAGACCTCCTCGCAAATTTTTACCAGGCAAGATAAATTCTATTTTAATTTTCTTCAGGAACCCGTGATATTTTCACTGCACTTATCCACCGAAAACCCTCGAGTCTAACCTAACAGTTCGAAAACGCTCATCCTAGCTGGGATTTCTCATCCATAGGAGAACCTTATCCCTTTGCTGAAATTTCTGACGATGAAGGAAAAAGATGCTGAACCCATTCTCTTTTGGTATTCTCGAATTCTTGAGAATTTGAGAATAGCCTGGTTAAAACCCTATTTCATTAAAAATGCGCCAAGAAGGTGTTTTCCCAAGTTTATGGAATAAGAAAGTGAGGTGAAATAGTGAGGAAAAAGGGGATTTTTGGGCTGTTTTCTGGAGCGATTGTGGGATACTGGTGCGCGCGCTGGTATTTAAATCGCAAACCGAGCACAGAAGCTTTGGCGAAGCTTCATTGCGGTAATGTTCTCCGATTTCTTCATGGATATATATTGTGGATCATAGGCCGCGAAGTGCGCGCTGGATTGACCGTGAAGAGGCTTTATATATCTTGGAGCGAGAACACGATCAAGGAAGGGTGCATACGGCTTGGTTTAAGGAGACAGCTGGTGGTCGCTTCTATGTAATCTGCAACTGTTGCAAATGTTGTTGTCTTGGAATGAAAGCCTTTCTCACCTATGGTTTTAAGCTCATGACTTCGTCTGGTTATGTGGCACGGGTTGATCAATCAACTTGTCGGGGTTGTAGTGATTGTTCCTACTCCTGTCCCTTTGGGGCAATCACCATGGGAAATACTTCAAGTGTCGATGGGGAAAAGTGTATGGGCTGCGGCATCTGTGTCGACAGGTGCAATGAGGGGGCGATGATATTACGCTTAGATCCAACTAAACCCCGGCCATTGGATATTGAGAAATTGGTTTCTACCGTGGGAGATGAGGTATAAAAATTTATGTCCTGGCGATAATATGTTAGACTTCAATTATTGAGGAGGTGAATTGATGAGTGGTAAGGCTTACACCGTAAACCAAGTGGCAGCCATGTTGAATCTTAAACCGGAGACCGTTAGGGCTTATTGCACGCGAGGAAAGATACGTGCTCTTAAGGTAGGTAGGGGGTATCGCATCCCCAAGAGAGAGCTGGAAAAATGGGTTGAGACCAGCAAAAGAAAGTTCGCATACCGTTCCAGAGGCGGAACGGAGTTTAAGGTTGAGATTTGTAAACTTTCTGAATTAGGAACACAAAATCCTTCCTTCTTTTATATCTCTTCTTCGAAGGGTGATTCATTCTTTTTTGAGCTTTATATATCGCCTGAATACTTGAGGGATAGAGATATCGAATTAACTGACAGATTGAAAATCATATACGATGCCTTAGAGCAAAACGTGCGTGAGCCAAAAAGAATAGAGGTTCTACCCTCTGGGATATATTACGGGGATATCGTCCCGGATCTCGAATTTTAATGGCCACCATTGTAATTGATCCTCGCGAAAAAGATTTTTATAGGAGAAAAGAAATTTGTTCCTCCCCAGTTACATAAAACTACACGAAACCAACGATCTCAGAAAAAGGATCGAGAAGGCTTACGAAATCTTAAAAAGGTGCAAAATCTGTCCTCGTCAGTGCGAGGTAAATAGACTTGCTGGCGAGAAGGGGGTTTGCCGGGTTGGTAAGTTACCCATGGTTTCCAGCTATCATCCACATTTCGGCGAAGAGAGAACCCTTGTTGGAAGACACGGATCAGGGACGATCTTTTTGACATTTTGCAACCTACTTTGCGTCTATTGCCAGAACTACGAGATAAGTCACCTTGGTGAGGGATCCGAGGTTAGCATCGATGAACTTGCCCAAATGATGCTCTATTTGCAGAAGATCGGTTGCCACAATATAAACTTTGTAACCCCCACTCATGTAGTTCCCCAGATTTTGGCGGCTTTGCCCCATGCTATCGAGGGAGGACTTTCTGTTCCCTTGGTCTACAATTCCAGTGGCTACGAGCGCGTCGAAACCCTAAAGCTTTTGGATGGTGTCTTTGATATTTATATGCCAGATTTTAAGTATGCCCACCCTGTAGTGGCTAAAAAATTTTCCAAGGCAGGGGATTATCCCGAGGTTGCCAAAGCTGCTCTACGCGAGATGCATCGGCAAGTGGGCGATCTGGTATTGGACGAAGATGGCATCGCCCAACGGGGGCTTTTAGTTCGGCATCTGGTACTTCCCCATGGTCTGGCGGGAACGAGGGAGATCATGAGATTTTTAGCCCAGGAAATTTCGACCAACACCTATGTGAATGTAATGGATCAATATCGACCATGTGGTCAGGCCCACAAATATCCTCCCTTAAACCGTCCTATCATCCTTAAGGAATTTCAAGATGCGGTGAATGAAGCGTTTGAGGCTGGCTTGAAGAGGCTTGATGGAATCACCGTGTAGACCTATATTATTGATGTTCTCAAATCTTTGATATGTTTCCTGGAAATGGAGCAACGAAAAATATCTTATCTGGAGGGATGAGTGATAAATAGGGCATTTTTCAGTGGGGATAATATTCTTACAGCTCTTCAGCACCCAATTGTTAAGGAATTGAGCTCCCTCTTTGGGCGGGCTCACAGGAAGTTGTATCTAGTTGGGGGAAGCGTGCGCGATGCTTTTTTGGGCGAGTTTCATGAAGATTTTGATTTTGCCACGGATGCTCCACCAGAAGAGGTCATCAAGATCGTGAGGAAGTGGGCTGATGGTATGTGGTTGGTGGGGGTGAAATTTGGCACGGTCGGTGTGGTTAAAAATGATATCAAAGTTGAGATAACCACCCTGCGTCGGGAGGTTTACCCCGAACCTGACCGCCACCCAAAGGTTAGTTTCTCCACGGAGATAACGACCGATCTTTCCCGTCGGGATTTCACCATCAATGCTATGGCTCTGGAATTGCCCCAAGGAGAGCTCATCGACCCATTCGGCGGCAAAGATGATTTGCGAAGAAAACTTTTGAGGACACCCGTCACGCCTAGCCAAAGCTTCCTTGATGACCCATTGCGGATGTTAAGAGCGGTGCGCTTTGTAGCTACTATGGGGATGCATGTAGCTCCAGAAGTCAAAGAGGCCATGGCGACTTATCGCTCTCAACTTTCCATAGTTTCTAAAGAGAGGATAAGGGATGAATTTTCGAAGACTCTCACGGGCAACAATCCCATTAATGCTCTTGAACTGATGGTCGATACGGATCTCATGGAGGAGATCGCCCCCGAATTGTTGGCTTTGAAGATGGCTCCGGATCCGGAGTACCACCATAAGGATGTTTTAGAGCACACTTTTCAGGTTGTTGGTCGAGTGGAAGCCGATTTAACCCTCCGTTTAGCCGCTTTGCTGCATGATATCGGGAAGCCAAGGTGCAAAAGGATGGTAAAGGATAAGATCACCTTCTATGGTCATGATGTCAGAAGTGCCCGAATGGCTGAAAGGAGACTCAAACAGCTCAAATATCGTCGCAAGGAGATCGAGGAAGTCGTTAAACTGGTGAGGATGCACATGCGGGCTTATACCTATCGCCAAGGTTGGACGGATAAAGCGATTCGAAAATTTGTTAGGGATGCCGGAGAATTGCTGCCGAAACTGCTTGCATTGATAAAAGCGGACTGCACGAGCAAGGATCCCAAGAGAACTAAAGAAGCCTTGGCTTTACTCGAGGAATTGGAGGATAGAATCAAGGAGCTTGAGGCAAAGGAGGAATCCGCGAAGATTAGACCGCCTCTTAATGGATATGAAGTTATGGAGTTCCTCAATATTTCCCCGGGTCCTCTCGTTGGGGAGGCTTTAAATGTTTTGCTTGAAGCCAAGCTCGACGGCATCATCGCCACGAAAGAGGAAGCCTACGAGTTCTTGAAGAAGTGGGCTAGTGAGCGGAGCGAATTTGATAATCTCTTTACTTGAAGGCTGAAAGGAATCTCTCCAGGGATCTATCGTAAGTTCTCTCCACATCCGAAGGGAAGAGACATCCCGGGAGCTGTTGGTTTTTCCTATGATAAGCTATACATTCGCAGCAAATACCCTTCCGCTCACAGGGTTCGTAGGTACAGGTACAATTCTTCATGTTTTCTTCCTGCTTGCACTCCATTTTAACCCCCCTTTAGCAAAAAGAAGCTGTGGAAACTCGGAAGCTGAGAAGCTGAGCTACCAGTTGCTGACCTCTCGAACTGATTTTTATTCGAGTTTGTACATAACAAGACCCGAAAGAAGTTTTGGGTAGAAGAACGTGGACTTTTGCGGCATTATTTCACGGTTGTTGGCTATCTTCTTAATCTGGTTAATTTTGGTTGGATTGAGGAAGAATGCAATCTGATATTCTCCTCGATTTATGAGTTCAATTGCCTCTTCTTCATGGATGGTGTATTTGATACTATTCTCAAGATCGGTTTTTTTAAGGCCTTGCCCGCCGGCAGGTAGGCCCAATATACGGTCGAACAATAGATTATGGAGGATGATTACATCCAATTTTTTCCATTCCACTGAATGACCGGGTCCCGATATCTCATCGAGGGTTTCCTCCTCACGTAGCGTGAGTAGGTAGTATTTATTATCGCCCCAATACATCCCAAATGTGTGATCCTTTCGCTTTTCCCTCAATTTTTCGAGGAATTTCTCTTTCTGAATCGCTTCACTTGCTTCATCGAATTCAAATATTTGGATATCAAAAAATTCCCTAACCTTCTGTAAGAGAATGTGGAAATTGAATTTCTCTATATTTCTTACCACCCTATGGATGGGCAAAATCGTTAGCTCTTCGCCATTCATGTTCACGAGCATCATGATGACATAGTCGTAAACCTCCGTTAATTCCGGAAATTTTTTCCTCATCTCATTTCTGAAGTTGAGAGCAGTTTCATATCGATGGTGACCATCAGCTATGTAAAGTGTTTTGTCCTTGATTATTTGGACTATTTTATCTATCGTTTTTTGCTCGTTTATCCTCCACAATTTATGCCTTACGCCATCTTCATCCCTTACATCGATTATTGGTTGCTCTTTTGCTTTAGCTTCTAAGAGGCGATCGATATTCCGTCGTGGATCGGAATATAAAGCGAAGATTTGACAGAAATGAGCCCTACATGCTCTAAGCAGGTTCAATCGATCGATTTTGATTTTGGGCTCGGTTTTTTCGTGGGGGAAAATCTCCCCAGTGTTAAAATCCTCCAATTTAGCTAAAGCAATGAATCCTATTCTCCTTTTCCTTTCCCCGGTTTTCCATGCCTTCCGGCAGGCAGGTAGGGAATATTCTTGTTGGTAAACGTAGATTGCAGGCTCTTCATCCTCCCGCAATAGCCCTTCTCTCAACCACTCCTGGAAAAAGGTTGCCGCTCGTGTGTACTTGTTGTTGACTGTACTGTCACCGGGATACTCTTTCCCCAGTATTAGGCGAATTACATTATATTCACTGAGATTGTAGTATTTTCCCTGTTCCTCTGGGGAAATTACGTCATAGGGCGGAGCTACAGCTTGCTCCAAATTCATCCTTTCTTCATTGTAAAGAATCCCTTTAAAAGCTCTGATTTCAGCCAAAAAGTCAAGTCCTCCCATCAGAAATTAATAGTGGAATTTTCCCCTAGGATCCCCGTCCCAGATGGTCCCAATTTGCATGCTTTAATATTAAGTGAGCCACCGGTCTTAAGCAATATGGAATTTAAAATCAGTCATAAGTCAGAGCTAAGAGTTAAAAGCTTAGGGTGAGGTGAAATTCCTATGACCCTGGGTCTATCTCATTTGAGGACTACGAGGGAGGCATATCCAACCACGGCACCAAAATCCCCCGTGACATCGCCTGATGTTATATAAGAGATGAGTTTGGCTTCCTTGGCCCCGAGGATTCTACACGCGGTGAGCATGACCATAACCGGACCCGTTCCACACATGGTGATGGAAAGATCTTTGACCACGGCATCCAACTTGTGGGGATCCAACTCCAGGATAGCTTGCAGAGCTTTCTTATCTTTTTTTTGGGCCTGACTGTGTGGCTCATAGTGAGTGAAGTCCGTGCTGGCAATGATGATGGCTTCTCTTCGCTTAAGCGCTTCGGCTAGAATCTCTCCCACCTTTAAACTCGTTTCCAGACTCTGTTCCAGCATACATATGGGGACGAATTTGAAACGAGGTCCGTAAAGATACTGAAGGAAGGGTAATTGAACTTCGATGGAATGTTCTCGGATGTGAGCCATTTCATCCTCGTTAATTGCGGGGGAGCTTTCAATTTCTTGGGCTACTTCGGAATCGATTTCCACGGAGCCCAAAGGCATATTCCAGACCCTCTTGCTTATGGCCACGGGGGAGCCGATACCGGAGTGATTGGGACCTAAAATTATTGCTAGCTTACTCTCTTGATCCCGGGCTAGGCGGTGAAATCCATGGGCGGCGACGGGCCCGGAATACATATATCCGGCATGTGGGCTTATAAGACCAATAATCCTATGTTCTCCTTTGGGGTTGACTTTGGGTAGACTCCCTGGACCAAGGGAACTTAAAAAACAACCTTCTAGCTGTGCTCTTAAGCTATTGGGATCAACCTGATAAAACATTCCAGCTACTGCGGGTTTTCTGGCCCTTTCCATTGGAAGAAACCCCCTAATTTTCTTTTTTTTCCACCGTAATCTTCGTCGAAATTCTTCCATTTTCCTTTTGAAACGTATATTCTTTTGGAATGAAAATATTTGAGACGAGGAATCTGTAATCTTTTGTTATAATAAGTGAGGTTCTGCAGACAAATTTCCATGCTACTGATTAGTCTAAAGGCAATTTAATGAGGATACCAATTTACTGGTGGCGAGAGATTATTTCAAATTCAAAAAGGATAAAAAATTTTTAAATTTGCAATTATTTATCTAAAGGGGGAAGGCGAGATGAGGAACATCTTAATTGAGAGCATGAAGGAGATACCGGTATCCGAACATCAAGTGGAAATCGTGGAGAGAAAGGGTATCGGCCACCCCGATTATATTTGCGACGCCGTAATGGAAGAGATTTCCATTGCTCTCTCTCGGGAGTATATCAAAAGATTCGGGAATATCATGCACCACAACATAGATAAGGGCTTGCTCGTTGCCGGCAAGGTCGAGTATAGATTTGGGGGAGGAAGGGTTCTGGAACCCATGCGACTGCTCATCGGCGACAGAGCCACCTTTGAAGTCGATGGGGAGAGGATGCCCGTGGTGGAAATAGCCATAGAAACCGCGAAGAGATGGTTCAAAGAGAATCTCAGATTTGTTGATCCCGATAAACATGTGGTTTACAAGGTTGAGCTCAAACCCGGTTCCCCCGAGTTAGTTGATATATTTAGGAGAGGGAAGGGACTATTAGAAGCGAACGATACATCGGCTGCCGTTGGCTATGCTCCCCTCACCGATACCGAGAAAATTGTCCTTGAAACGGAGGAATTCTTAAATTCCCCCCAATTTAAGGAGATGTTCCCGGAGTCGGGCGAGGATATCAAGGTCATGGGCTACAGGGAGAAAAAGAATCTGCATTTGACCATCGCCATGCCTCAGATCGACAGATTTGTCGACGGTGAAGAGTCCTACTTCCGAAGGAAAGATGAGATGCGGGAAGCCATAGAGGAATTCGTCAACGGGAAACGCGCCTCCCTAAAGATGATCCGCGTCTATCTCAATACCTTGGATGAAAAGAGTAGGGGAATGGGTGGCATGTATCTATCCGTTCTGGGCACTTCAGCCGAGGATGGAGATTCCGGTGAAGTCGGTCGGGGAAACCGGGTAAATGGAGTAATTGCTCTAAACAGACCCATGGGCACCGAGGCTGCAGCGGGGAAAAATCCCGTGAGTCATGTGGGGAAAATATATAATATCCTCACTCACAAGATGGCCAATACCATTTTTCAAGAGGTGTCGGGGATAAGGGAGGTTTATGTCTGGCTATGCAGCCAAATAGGTATGACCATAGATCAGCCGAAGATCGCCTCCGCTCAGCTCATCCTTGAACCGGGCATTTCCTTCGATCTCGTGTCCAAGAAGGTTAAGGAGGTAATGGATTTCGAATTATCAAGGATCGATGAGTTCTGCAACGATCTGGCTAAGGGGAAGTATAAGGTCTGCTAAGTTGGGTGATCTTCTGTGAAAAGGTATCCTATTCCCGCCGTGGGAGCTGTGGTCAAACGCGGTGATTCCATGCTTTTGGTGAGAAGGGGCAAGGAGCCATCGAAGGGTATGTGGTCGATACCCGGTGGGGGAGTGAGATTCGGGGAGACTCTGCATCAGGCGCTGAAGAGAGAGGTGCGAGAGGAAACCAACATAGATGTGGAAATAACCGAATTAGTGGGAGTTTTTGACCACATCATCAAAGATGGTGAAGGAACTCTCCACCATTATGTTCTCATCGATTACCTCGCTGAACCTCTCAACTTCGATGTCGAAGCCGGTTCGGATGCGATGGAAGCGAAGTGGGTTCCCTTCAAGGATTTAAAGGATTTTGAACTCACTGAGCCCCTTCGTGAGCTGTTATCGGCCCTTTTTCCCAAATTTTCAGGCATGTGAATCCAGGTTTACGACTACCTTACATGGAGAATTAAAGAAACTCGTGGGTTTAGATGGTAAAGTTCGTGGAGATGTTCCAAAATTTTATATTTGATATGGATGGAGTGATTTATCTGCAGGATAGCCCCATTTCCGGAGCGAGGGAGGTCATAAATTACCTAAAATCCGCCGGCAAATCCATCCTTTTCTTGACGAATAACTCCTATTACACCGCCAAACATTATGTGGAGAGGCTTTCATCCATGGGAATTCAAGTGAGTCCAGATCGGGTTCTAACATCTGCTGCTGCAACGGCGATGTATCTTAAAAAACATCACCAATTGAAGGGAAAAACCGCCTTTGTCATAGGTGGTCCAGGCCTCGAGCGGGAGATTAAGTCCATCGGATTGGAGCTACTTACCACTGATAGCGGGAGGAATGCCCATTTCGTCATCATTGGCTGGGATCTGAATTTTAATTATGAAAAGATGAAGGTGGCCACCTTGGCGATCAATGGTGGCGCAATTTTCATTGGCACCAATTACGATAGGACTTTCCCCAGCGGCGAGGGCTTGTGGCCTGGAGGTGGGGCGATCATTGCTTCCATTGAGGTTGCCACGGACAAGAAGGCCAAGATTATAGGAAAGCCTGAAAAATACATGGTCGAAGCGGCTTTGGCTCTTTTCGATGGAAACCCCCAAAAGACGGTGCTCATAGGGGATAGACTGGATAGCGATATCTTGGCTGGAAAGAGAGCGGGGATAAAAACGATCTTAGTTCTCACGGGTGTGACTTCCTCGGAGATGTTGGAAAAATCCGATATTAAACCCGATTATATCCTGGAAGGGATTTGGGAGATATTGTAGACATTGATGACCCATCGACTGCCTATTCCTCTTTTTTTGCCTCCTCGATTATCTTTCGAGCGATATCCCCCGGTACTTGCTCGTAGTGGGAGAATTCCATTCCGTAAGTACCTCTTCCCCGGGTTATGGATCTCAGTTGAGTTGCATATTTCGCTATTTCCGCCAGTGGCACGAGGGCTTTAATCACCTGATTGCGCCCGTGAGGTTCGATCCCCAAAATTTTTCCTCGTTTCCCGCTTAAGTCACTGATGACGTCGCCCATATACTCCTCTGGAACTATCACTTCCACTTTCATGATGGGTTCAAGGAGAATCGGATTTGCCCCAAGTACTGCCTTTTTCAGCGCCATTGAACCCGCAATCTTGAAGGCCATATCCGAGGAGTCCACGGGGTGAAAGGAACCATCGTATACAGTCACTTTGATATCTATCACGGGATAGCCCGTGAGTACTCCTCTTTCTATGGCTTCTTTCACCCCCTTCTCAACGGCGGGGATGTATTGCTTGGGGATGGCACCTCCCACAATTTTGTCGACAAATTCATATCCGGCGCCACGAGGTAGCGGTTCGACCTCAATCCAGGCATCACCATATTGTCCGCGACCACCCGTTTGTCTCTTGTATTTCCCCTGTGCTTTGGCTGAGGCGAGGATCGTTTCTTTATAGGGTATTTTTGGTGTGGATAAGGTGGCTTCCACCCCGAATTTTCTGCGCAGACGATCAATGGTCACCTCCAAATGCATATCTCCTACTCCGGAGACTATGGTCTGTTTGGTTTCATGATCACGACGGACCCTTAGGGTCAAATCCTCCTCGGCCAATCTCGTGAGAGAGGTGCTTAATTTTTCCTCGTCGCCCTTGGTTTTTGGCTCGATGGCCACGGAAATTACAGGTTCGGGCAGGGTTAGTGGTTGTAGCTTTATGGGTTTACTCTCGTCACATAAGGTATCACCGGTGAATGTTTCGTTGAGTTTTGGCACGGCTGCGATGTCCCCCGCTGGGACATCGCTGGTTTCGATCTGATTCTTGCCTCGCATGAAGAAGATATGTCCTATTCTTTCCCTCTTGCCCCTCGATGAGTTGTGGACCGTGGAGTCGGCGTGAAGCACTCCTGAATACACACGGAGGAAGGTTAGTTTGCCCACATAAGGGTCGGCAACGCTTTTAAAAACGAAAGCCGCGAGGGACTCCTTTTCACTGGGTTTTCTGACTTCTTCCTTCTGAGTTTTGGGATTGACCCCTTTGATTTCGGGTCTGTCCATTGGCGAGTGCATTATCTCCACTATGGCATCCAAAAGCGGGGATATTCCGAGATTTTTATGGGCGGAGCCGCAGAAAATCGGTACCACAGCTCGGTTCAATGTAGCTGTTTTTAGAGTCGTTCTTATCTCCTCTTCGGTTAATTCCTCACCCTCTAAGTATCTCTCCAAGAGCTTGTCATCGACTTCGACCGCGGATTCGATCAATTTTTCCCTGTATTTTTCAGCTTCGGCCTTTAAATCCGCGGGGATTTCTTCTTCCTTGGATTTGCCATCGGAGGAGACCGTGGCGGTCATTTTGATCAGATCTATAACTCCCTTGAATCCGCTTTCTTTCCCAATCGGCAATTGGACGGGAACCACATTAACGCCGAAGGTCTTCTTGATCATGTCCATCGCTTGATAAAAATCGGCATTCTCCTTATCCATCCCATTGATGAAAACCAAGCGAGGTAAATCATACTCATCCGCGAGATGCCAGACTCTCTCCGTTTGCACCTCTACCCCTGATACGGCGCAAACAACGATTATCGCGCCATCCACTACGCGCAGGACGCTTATGACCTCGCCGATGAAATCAGCGTATCCCGGTGTATCTATTAAGTTGATTTTATGATTTTTCCACTCACAGGGGGCAAGTGCAGCATTTATTGATATCTTCCTTTTAATCTCTTCGGGATCGTAATCGGTGACCGTGGTGCCCCCGTCAACGCTTCCCATCTTGCTAGTGGCTCTCGAGGTGTAAAGCATCGCTTCGGTCAGGGAAGTCTTTCCAGTTCCCCCATGGGCAACGATGGCGATATTTCTTATCTTTTCGGTGGAATATTTTTTCAATACCATCTCCTCCTTTTCCTGCTAATAATATATCATGCATGGGTCATAATTTCAGAATTTGCTGTTTAACTCGAGATTATCCAAAGATGAGCCTAAAAATATCCAGTAGTTATAACCCACCTACAATGATTATCTTCTACAATATAAATAATAAACCTTTTGTACATATTCTAGTAATCTCTGTTGAAGTGCTAGAAGGAGCTGCTCTTAAGCTTTGGTCGCCATCGGTATTTAAGCTGCGAGCATTTATCATTTTTGTGAAAAAGCCGAATATTAACAAGAAAGAGAAGTTCGCAGGTTAAATATGAACGGATCAGTTCGATATGTTATACTCTTTTTAGCATTACAAGGGGTTAAAGCGAAGGTGAAGGAAGCAATTTTAGTGGTCGATGATGAACAGAATATCGTGGAGTTGGTGAAGCTTTACTTAACTAATGAGGGCTTCACGGTTAGTGGCGCCACCAATGGTGAAGAGGCCTTAAAGACCTTTAAATCCTTCCAACCTTCATTGATCATCTTGGATATCATGCTTCCGGGAATGGATGGTTGGGAAGTATGTCGTCGGATAAGAAAGGAGTCGGATGTCCCCATCATTATGCTCACCGCAAAGGTATCGGAGGTCGATAAAGTCGTAGGGCTGGAGTTGGGAGCCGATGACTACCTAACCAAGCCCTTTAGTCCTCGCGAGCTCGTGGCTCGAGTCAAAGCGGTGCTCCGAAGGGTTCGCGGCCCGGCGCCAAAATCTCCTCTCCGCTTTGGGGATTTGACCATAGATATTGATAAGAGGGAGGTAAGTTTGGCCGAAAAGAAAATCGATCTCACCTCCACGGAATTCGATGTATTAAGAGAACTGGCTTCAAATCCTGGCATTGTTTATTCCAGAGAGCGTCTCCTTCAGAAGGTATGGGGGTATGATTTCTTTGGTGGAGCTCGCACGGTGGATGTTCACATTCGTCATCTGCGACAAAAGCTGGGTGATGAGGGCTCTCGTTTCATCGAAACGATATGGGGCATCGGATATAGGTTTAAAGGGAAGTGAAAGATGTTTAAGTCCCTTCGCTCTCGAGTTATTTTCTCCTATGTATTTGTTCTTTTTCTCTCCTTGGGTATCGCGAGTCTACTTTTCTACCAATTTTTGGTGACCTACACCGTTCGAACTCAGGGGAAAGAGCTGACGAATCAAGCGGTTACCCTTGGTAGCGAAGTGGAAGCGATATTGGAGGGTCAGAACCCCTGGCTTGGGATACATAGAGTAAGAGTCCACAAATTTCTATCCGCCTATGCCAAGCTGACAAAGATAAGGATATTTTTCATCGATTCCAAAGGGGAGGTCATCGTCGATTCAGAGGGTCCTCCACTCATTCAAAAGCAACAGTTACCAAAGTGGGTGGCGGGCTTAGCTGGAGAAAGCCCTCAGATGGTGAGGAGATATCTCCCCGAATTACGTAAGGAAGTTTTATTGGTCAGCGTTCCCTTGAAGGGATCCAAAAATTTGCTAGCCATAGTAAAGCCATTTGCAGAGGTAAAAGAAGCCCAGCGTCCCTTCTTAAATCTTCTGCTTGGCGCAGCTGCAATCTCCTTTCTCATCTCGGTATTCGTCGGTTTATACCTTTCGCGTTCCATATCAGAGCCCATTCTTAAATTGACTAGAGCTACAGGTGAAATAGGGAAGGGGCGGTTCGATCAATACATCGATGTGCAGTCGGAGGATGAGATTGGACGTCTGGCTAGAGCCTTCAATTTCATGGCAGGAAGGGTTAAAAGGGCTTATCAAGCCCAGCGGGATTTTGTGGCCAACGTCTCGCATGAAATAAGGACGCCCCTCACCTCCATAGAGGGATTTTCCCAAGCCTTACTGGATGGTGTGGTCAAGGATGAGGAGTCTTTCAAAAATTCACTTCGAATAATCAACCAGGAGAGTAAAAGATTGGTGAGATTGGTGAGGGATTTATTGGCCTTGTCCAGCATTGATGCTGGACAATTGGATCTCCACTTCAAATCCCTTGACTTGAGAAAATTCTTGCGCCAGATCGGCGAGAAGTTTTGGCCCCGTGCCGATGAGAATGGTATCCAATTTAAGGTGCAAGTTTCGAGGAATATCAAAATTACTACGGATCCAGATCGCTTAGACCAGGTATTGACCAATCTTTTGGACAATGCCTTCAAATATACCCCATCCGGGGGAACGATTGCCTTGAGAGCCACCCTGCTCGATTCCAACAGGGTACGATTGGAAGTGGAAGATTCCGGTGCCGGTATCCCTCCCGAGGATCTACCCAGGATATTTGACCGATTTTATCGGGTGGAGAAATCCCGTTCCAAGGAATATGGTGGGGCTGGTCTGGGCCTTTCCATCTGCAAAGAGATCATCGAAATCCTGGGCGGGAGCATAGATGTGGAGAGCAAACCGGGTAAGGGAACGAAATTCACCATACAACTGCCGATTTCCCCGCAGAAGAATCGATAATTCCCCGCGGAAGTATCCCACAGGAATCAATAAATATTCCTTTTTAATCGAAATTTAATGTTTTTTCAAAACTTTCATAATATTTTCCCCCAATAATGTATTTGGGGTCGGCTGGAGCCAAGGTACCAAAATTTTTTGGGGGTCGGCTGGAGCTTAAGGTAATAAATGACGTAATCAATTATAAATGTCGGAGAACTTCCCTCCTTTCACCGTCCGGCTCACGATGTACCCATCAGAAGACCACTCAAGGTTGCCTCCAGGCCTGACCCTTCTTATTATGCCCTCCTTAATGTCTCAAGAAGTAATATACTCAGGACACCGAGTCTCAAAACCATCCTCGATAATTCCCTCATAAAAGCCAGAAGGAATTGAACCCTCTCAAAGGAAATTCTTATATATTAAATTTAGTTGAATGGATCGTTGCGGTCGGGGGGCGGCTTAAAATACATCTCCGGGGGATAAAATATATCCGAGGGACAAAATTTTTACCCATCGGTATCTCCATCTTAGCCTTGATTTTCATTGTTGTCTGGGGATACCTTTATACTTTTGCAGAGGATTTAGTCATAAAGTCGCCTGCACATAGGAAGGTCATAGCCGATGCTAGTCCCCTCATTTCCGCGGAGTGGCCAATTTTTCCACTAGCAAGGCTTGCTTCCGCGATCATTATCATTGATGAGGGAGATGTCAGCGAATCCGTTTCCCTCTCTGCGGTCGGATTTTCTTACGATCCTCCCCAGAGATTGAGTGAGGGAGAGCACACCGTGGAGGCAAAGCTCACCTACAAATTTCTTTTTCCCAAAGTATTGAGGCTAAAGTGGGCTTTTGAAGTGGATACCATAGCCCCAAGCATAAAATTTGAGGGCGTGAGGGATATAATCGCTACACGTAAGTCCTGGATTCATGATCTCTCCGGATTCACCGAGCCTCGCGCGAAACTTAGGGTCTATCTGAACGGCAGATCTATTCCCGCACCTGAGGTCGATGAAAAGGGCTATTTTAATCTCGGTCTATATTCACTTTCGAGGAAAAATAAGTTGAAGATAGTAGCCATCGATCGAGCGGGAAATAAGGGTGCTCTAGCGATTCCTGTTGTCGTAGATAATTCGGCTCCCGTAATAAAGGCTTGTTCCCCTGCTCATGGCTCCGTGGTTCATTCCGATAATCCCAAAATCTCGATTAAGCTGGAGGAGCCCGAATCCGATATTCGCTTTGCCACATTATGGATAGATGGGAAGGTAGTCAAGCACAACTATAGTCCTAAAACCAAGGAAATCATCAGCAGATTGAGGCTTTCCCATGGTGAGCACGAGGCGATGGTCCAGGCTATAGACGAAGCGGGTAATTCCGTTAAAAGGCGTTGGTCTTTTAAAGTGGACACCACGCGAATCGTCATCAACATTACACGAAGAAGGCTATTCTTGTATAGAGAGGGACAATTGATAAAGGAGTACCCCATAGCCGTTGGTCAAGAGTTTGCCTTCCCAACTCCTGTTGGTCACTATCGCATCATTCGCAAAAGAAAGAATCCCACCTGGTATAATCCTCATAAACCTTGGTCAGCGAATATGCCTGACAAGATTCCCCCGGGACCGGGCAATCCCTTGGGCACAAGAGCCATGGATCTCAATGCACCGGGCATCCGCATCCACGGGACCTATAGTTCGTGGTCCATAGGTCGTGCCGTTTCCCACGGTTGCATTCGCATGCACCTTCATCATGCTGAGGAATTATTTGATCTGGTATTCGTGGGGACGTCTGTGGATATCGTGAAATAACTTATAACCACTAGAACGGCTGATATGATAAAATTGGTTTAAAGGTGAGAATGAAAATGGATTTCATGTCTTTTTTATTCTTCATATTACTTCTGGTATTCTTTGTTGGTCCCACTCTTCGCAAGAAGATATTGGAGATCAAAAGGATTAAAGCCATCCGCGAGTTTGAGAGAAGGAGGGGCTCAAGGGTTATTACCCTCATTCATCGACAGGAAGCTCTGGGTATCCTCGGTATACCCTTTTATAGATATATAGATATCGAGGACTCCGAGAAAATCTTGAGGGCAATAAGGCTTACTCCAGATGACATGCCTATTGACCTTATTCTGCACACTCCTGGAGGGTTGGTCCTAGCTTCAGAGCAGATAGCCCACGCCCTCTTAAGACACAAGGCGAAGGTCACGGTCTTCGTACCTCACTACGCCATGTCTGGTGGGATGCTCATAGCCTTGGCTGCCGATGAAATCGTTCTCGATGAGGATGCCGTTTTGGGATCACTCGATCCCCAGCTTGGTTGGCAATATCCGGCTAGCTCCCTTATTTGGACCGCTCAGGCAAAGGATAGAAATGAGTTGGATGACAGGACCTTGATCTATCTGGATGTTGCCCAGAAAGCCGTGCGACAACTGCGGCAGCTCATTTTCGACATTTTGCACCACAAGATGGAGAAGGACAGAGCCTGGGATGTTGCAAATTTGCTCACGGAGGGAAGGTGGACCCACGACTTCCCTCTGACCGTTGAAAAGTTAAAGAGTCTGGGAATTGAGGTCAAGGTTGAAATGCCTCGAGAGGTTTACAATCTAATGGAGCTTTATCCTCAGCTTGGATTGCGCAGACCTTCCGTAGAATATATACCCCTTCCTTACGAGAAAAAAGTCGAAGAGAAGAAATAAAGCAGCTCTTTAATATTTAAGTTTATGGTTTATGCAATAAATCTATATGTAGAATTCCTCTTCGTAATAGCTTGGTTTTAATAGCTTGGTTTCCTTCGCCTCCGCGGTCTCTTCGGCAGGATGAGGATTAGCAAAAATCCCATTAAGAATCCACCGATGTGAGCGAACCAGGCCACACCCCCGCTTTGCTGAGGACTCGTGATCGCGGCTACCCCGCTGAATAATTGCAGGATAAACCAGAATCCTATCAATAGCAATGCTGGTAGTCTCACAATCTGAATGAAATAGAAGAGGGGAACCAGGGTGAGAATTCGAGCCGTGGGGAAAAGGATGAGGTAAGCCCCCAAAACCCCGGCGATGGCTCCGCTGGCACCAAGGGAAGGTATCTGTGAATTGGGTCCGGAGAGGATGTGTCCAAAGGTTCCTCCTAAACCACATAAGAGGTAGAAAAGAACGAATTTGAGATGCCCCAGCGTATCCTCGACATTGTTTCCGAATATCCACAGATACCACATATTCCCGATGATATGAATGAATCCTCCATGAAGAAACATCGAGGTTAAAATGGTTAGGTAAGGAATCTTTTGGATTCCAGGGAAGAGGCTCACACCGTGGGTTATTTCATAGGGAATCAGTGAATAGGTGTATATGAATTGTCGGAGGCTGTACTCCGTACCCAGGGAAAGTTGGTAAATGAAGACGGCTATATTGATTATTATCAGACCCACGGTCGTGAAGGGGAAAGTTTCCGTGGGATTCTCATCGCGAAGAGGAAACAAACTCTCACAACCTTTCTTGAAATTGAATTATACCGCTCAAGACATAAATAGAGTGATCTCTAAGAGCCATCCTTACGGGCGCTAGCTGCTGCGAGCCTACTCGCTACTCTCTTAAGGGCGAACGCCCTCCATTTATAAGTTCGGGGGTGGGCCATTGCCGCCGTTCGAGCCTTGCTCGCTTAACGGTTCTCGCAGATGCGCCTTCCAGGATACTCTTATCGAATTATTAAGAGTGAATTATGTCTAGGTTATAATTATACCTATTTTACATTAGATCATTTAAGTTTCAAGTTCGCTTTTTACTGTGGTCACATTCGATTGATAGCTAAGGTTAAACTTGCCAGATAACATTTTGCATGGCATCATATTTCTTAAGTAAAACGAAGACCGTAGAAATTCGACTTTGGGGGACAAAATGGTCGTCACTCTCGGAATTTTAATGTTTTTAATCATCGGTTTGGTGCTATTGATTGCCCTGGGTTTGATCTATATCTACAATCGGTTGGTGGTTTTGAGGAACAGAATCGAAAATGCCTGGGCGCAAATCGATGTCCAGCTAAAGCGACGTTATGACCTAATTCCAAACTTGGTGGAGACGGTCAAGGGTTATGCCGCGCATGAGAAGGAGCTCTTTGAAAATGTGACCAAGGCTCGGGCTGAGGCAATCAAGACTACGGGAAGCGTTGGAAAACAAGCAAAGGCGGAAAATATGCTCACACAGACTCTACGAACACTCTTTGCTGTAGCCGAAAACTACCCGGAATTGAAGGCGAATGAGAACTTTATGATGTTGCAAGAGGAATTGGCTGGGACTGAAAGCAAAATTGCCTATGCCCGCCAATTTTATAATGATACCGTAATGAGATATAACACCATGATTCAGTCTTTCCCTACCAGATTGGTCGCTCCCGCCTTTGGGTTTTCTCCTCAAGAATACTTCGAAATAGAAGAGGTGTCTCGAGAACCCGTTAAAGTACAATTTTAGCGACTCTCGTCATTCGCAACTCGTCACTCGATTATTTATTTCTCGAGCGTTGAGCATTGGGTTTCGAGAGTCGAGCTGTGGTGATTGGTTTGTATGAACAAATTGCCAGCAATCTGAGAAAATCTTGGCTTTTAATTTTCCTCTTCGTTGTTCTGGTCATGTTCCTCGGTTATGTATTCGGGGAGCTCATGGAGATAGGCTACTTTGGGGTGGTCTTAGCTCTCATCATTGCAATTGTTATGAGCTTTAGTGGATACTACTACAGCGATAAGATCGTACTCACCATGAGCAGAGCCCGCCCCGTGGAGAAGGAGGAATACCCATATTTATATAATGTAGTCGAGGGCTTATCCATCGCTGCGGGTAATCCCACTCCAAAGATGTACGTCATCGATGATTCCGC
This sequence comes from Actinomycetota bacterium, assembly GCA_040755895.1. Taxonomy (NCBI): domain Bacteria; kingdom Bacillati; phylum Actinomycetota; species Actinomycetota bacterium. The sequence continues at coordinate 20,132 of JBFMAG010000103.1, forward strand.
CCCTAATGCCTTTGCCACAGGTCGGGATCCTGAACACTCAGCCGTCGCGGTGACCACGGGACTCCTTGAAAAACTAAATCGCGTTGAGCTCGAAGGCGTCATTGCTCATGAGATATCGCACATCCAAAATTACGATATTCGACTGGCTACCCTAACTGCCGTGATGGTTGGAGTGGTCGTTCTCTTAAGCGATTGGCTTTTACGTAGCTTCTGGTGGGGTGGAAGGAGAAGAGATTCGGAAAGAGGAGCTTTAACCGCTATCTTGCTCCTCATCGGAATAATTCTTGCTCTTTTATCTCCTTTGATCGCTCAGCTCATCCGTTTAGCTATCTCTCGACAGAGAGAATTTCTCGCCGATGCCAGTGGTGTCTTGCTCACAAGATATCCCCCCGGTCTGGCCAGTGCTTTGGAGAAATTGGCTGCTGACAGGGAACCCCTGGAAGTCGCCAACAAGGCTACCGCCCACTTGTATATCGTCAATCCTTTAAAGGATCTCCGAGGTGCCATGAACAGCCTCTTCAACACCCATCCACCGATAGAAGAAAGAATAAAACGCCTCCGCGAAATGTCCTTCGAGCTCCAACCGGAGTAAAAATTTCCAACGAGATTTGCTTTGATATTCATGGTTAAAATGATATCTTTTTCTAAAAAGGAGCGAGGGAATAGATGCCCCTATAATAATGCCCCTATATATCATGGAGGATTTCAAATCTATATCCGACTTAAGGAAGAAAACACGCGAGATATTTGAACAGATTCACCGTACAGGTCGCCCTGTAATCATCACCGTCAATGGAAAGCCCGATGCAGTTTTGCTCGATGTATCCGTTTTGAAAGAAAGCTAAGGGCGTTAAATCTCGGGACATTCCATATTTTGAGTAATTCCAAAAGGGTTTTTGGCTAAACTATCATATTTCCCATTAAAAAAGAATCAAGAGATCGAAAGAGATTCATCGAATTTAGCTCAGTGGCTCTGAAGTTGGACAGCTCAACAAATCTTAACTTCTGAGATGCTGGGCTATTAACTTCAAAGCTAGCAAAAAGGGGAGAGTCCCAAGGATCCTTTTCAGGTATTTTTTGTAGCTGCCGACCTCGTATCCTATTTTAATTCGAGGTTCTGGTCATGCTACGCTCTTGGGACTCTCCATGTATAGTATCGGATTTACTCATAAAAAGTTTAGAGCTTCTAATTTAATGTTTAGCTAAGTATCATCCGGGTTAAATAGCACAGCTGACTCATTTTTGATAGCCCGAATGGACTAGGTACGGGGATTTATCCTCGTGGGGGAAGTGTTTGCTAAAGATGGATAGGTTCTTTAAAATTAGAATGAGCAATGGGAGGGGTGAGAAGGATGCCGGAGATGCCAGAGGTTGAGACCATTCGAAGGGAGCTTGAGGAGAAGGTTAAGGGAGAGGAAATCACTAAGGTTGAGATAAGATCGGCAAAACCGCTTAAAAATGCAACTGCAGAGGAGTTCATCGATGTCGTGGAGGGAGCGACCATTGAGGATATAAAGAGACGGGGAAAGATTCTCATAATCAATCTTTCATCCGGCTATAGTCTTTTAATTCATCTCAAGCTCACCGGTCGAATCCTTTACGAAGTAGCCAATGCTCCCACGGAAAAACACACCCATGTGATCTTCAGCCTCGATGACCATCAACTTCGTTTCTGGGATCAACGCCAATTCGGTTATATCAAAGTCTTTAAGACTGAAGATATACCCAATGCCCCCGAGGTTAAAGAGCTTGGTCCGGAAGCCATGGGAGAGGATTTCACTCTAGAAGCTTTCCAAAAACTTCTGCAAACTAGGAAAAGGGGTCCGATAAAGCCCCTCCTCATGGATCAGAATTTCATCGCCGGTGTGGGCAATGTCTATGCGGATGAGGCATTATATTACGCTGGTGTTCAACCCACGCGCATTGTTTCCTCCTTGAGTCCGGAGGAAATCGCGAAGATTTATGAGAGCATCCGCAGGATTTTACCCGCTGCTTTGGAGTATCGTGGTTCCTCAGTCGATCTTTACGTGGATATTTATGGGAGACAGGGAGAATACGTACCCTATCTTAGAGCTTATGGCAGGGAAGGAGAACCCTGCGAGAGATGCGGAACTCCCATTAGAAAAATCACCTTGAGAGGACGAGGTGCCCACTTCTGCCCGAAGTGCCAGAGGTAACCCGAGAGGGTATTTTAGTGAACGGTTGGAATGAAGGAGTGGGAATACGATCGGGATTAATTCTCTCACCTGTGGCTTTCACTACGGTTAGATGGATATGGCGACCCTTAACCTCGACCAGAACATAGTGGCGAAATCCTCCATGTCCTTCGTCCGTGTAGGGGAAAGCTCCAGCACAACCGGTGATGATGTAGGTAATGCCATCGTGAACTTGTTTGTTGAAGAAATGTTCATGCCCGGCAAAGACCACGTCCACCCTATATTTCCTCATCAATTCCCTGATCTGATCACGGTTTCGAATATCCGTGAAGGGCATATGTCTTCCCCTTTTAGACTGGGGATTCATAATCGAGTACAGTGGACGATGCATGAACACGAATATGTGGAAGGCTCCGTTGTTGGACTCAAGATCCTCCTTGAGCCAGGAGAGTTGGAGTTCGCCAATTCTTCCCGCCTGACCAACTATTTCCGTATTCAAGATGATGAAGTGCGAACCTTTATAATCGAATGAGTAATAGAGCCGTTCACTTAAGTATTCTTGATATAGAGACTGACCAATTTGATTTGCGGCATCGTGATTTCCAACCGCTGCGTGGAAGGTCTTCAATTTTTGAATTATCTCCAGGAAATCTCGATATTGTCTCCTATAAATGTTCTCATTTGCGGTTTTGCCTGTCACCATATCACCCGTGCTAAAAACCAGAGCTGGTCTTTCCAGCTCGATTTGGGCGATGAGCTTTTTGAATATTTCGGGTTGCGGTTCCATTGGATTCTCGGGTCTGTTATCGCCAAAGACTGCGAAGCGGAAATCCGGAGGCGGAGCTGAAGGTTTACGAAGGGAATTGGAATCGGTGGAGAATAAATTACCGCAGCCTAAACCAGTTGCGAGTAGGGTGAGGATGAGTAAAACTGAAAGGTATCTAAGAACCCTTGACATCATTTCATCCTCCATTTTTGCCTTTTATTTTGCCCTTTAGTATATCACTACGAGGATTCTACATGGGTGAAAAAGCAATGGGGTATTTGAGCACATCTAAAGAGGCGATTTCGAAGATGGTTCGTGAGAGGTACTTCAGGGTGGCGCTTGTTCTCGTCATCATCCTCTTAATTTTGCTCTATAGCTGGGGAATCGTTTATGCCACCTTCCCCAAAACCTTCAAGCTCAGTCCGATCAATAAAGGTATAATCTCGACTAATAGACCCAGGATTCATGCTAAGTGGTCTATTTTCGTAGGAGAAAAGGTTGAGGTGGTTAAGGCACTCCTGGATGGAAGGGATGTAACCGACCAAGTTAATCTCAAGCCGATGGTTTTTCTTATATCCCCGATGCTCCTTTGGAGGAAGGCGAGCATAGATTCTTCATCAAATTGAAATATAGATTCCTGCTGAGTAAGGATCTTGAGGATAGTCGAATCTTCATCGTCGATACGCAACCGCCCGCCATTTCCCTGGACGGATCTCCGTCCTTTAAGAGTGATTCTTTGCTCATCGCCACCAGGGAATCGAAATTCAGGCTTGAGGGTCGGATCGAACCAGGTGCTCGACTTAGGTTGAGGCTCAATGGGAAATCCCTTCCCACTCCAATCATCCGGAAGGATGGTTCCTTTTATTTGGATATCACTCTGCCATCCGAGAGGAATACCCTGAAAGTGATAGCCGTCGATCTTGCTGGAAATAAGAACAGTGAGAGATTGGTTCTGGTCATCGATAGAGATTCCCCGATAGTAAGGGAATTCTCTCCGGGTAATAGATCCGTGGTCAAAACATCCAATCTAACTATAAAGGTTCAAGTTGAAGAGGCGAACTCGGAAATCAGCGAGATAAGTTTGAGAGTGGATGGGGTGAGGCGGGAAAGCGAATACGATCCGGAGAAGGAGTTGATCCTTTGCCTTCTCAGTTTAGCGGAGGGAGAACACTTCGTTGAGTTGTGGATCAAGGATGCCGCTGGAAATAGTACCAATGCCAAGTGGGATTTCACCGTGGATAGCACGGAGACTTTGGGTGAAAATGCCATAGCTTTTGGTGCGAGGGGAGCGGATATAACAGAGCTTCAAGCCAGACTCATCATGTTGGGTTTCGATTGTGGCGTGATCGATGGCGTCTTTGGACCCGCGACCAAGAAAGCGGTCGAGGCACTACAGGAAGCTCGCGGTCTGCCAGTAAGTGGCATCGTCGCCTCAAAGGAATTTGAGATTCTAAGAGCTAGGAAGCTTCCCCCGGGACCGATTGCTGGTGCAAGAATCATCATTCAAGTTTCTAAAAGGGCACTTTACTTGTATCAGGGCGAGGATTTGCTCAAGGTGTATCCCATCGCCGTGGGCAGACGCAGCTTTCCCACACCCATAGGGCACTTTCGGATAATCAGGAAGGATATCAATCCCACCTGGTATCCTCCCGACTGGGCTGATGTAAGGCATCCAGTACCTCCGGGACCGAGGAATCCCTTGGGGAATAGGCGATTGCTTTTAAGCAATCCAAAGTATGGAATACATGGGACCAACAGACCTTCCTCCATCGGCAAGGCGGTAACCCATGGTTGCATTAGGATGTATCCCAGCGATATTCTGGAGTTATTCGATGCCGTGTCCGTGGGGACACCCACGGACCTAGTGAGATAGAAATCTTGCTACCAGGTGTTTTATTATAGTATG